>CAZGPO010000010.1:5041-22052 GCA_964527745.1 uncultured Dechloromonas sp. | reverse complement strand
TCGCCCTCTTCGCCCAGCCCGAACTCGACGAGCGCCTGGCCGCCAACGACATGCGCCAGTTGCGCGAACGCATCACCCAGCACTTCAACCTTTCTCCACTGAAGGCCGGCGAAGTCGGCAGCTACATCGAGTTCCGTCTGCGTGCCGCCGGCTACCACGGACCCAACCCGTTCACGACGCGTGCCGTCGAGACGATCGGCAAACTGTCGGAAGGCCTGTCGCGGCGTATCAACATCCTCGCCGACAAAGCACTGCTCGCCGCCTTTTCGATCGGCACACATCAGGTCGACACCGCCGAAATAAAAATCGCCGCCCAGGATGCACGTTTCGCACCGATCCAGCAGAAAGCCGCTGGATCTGTCACCCCGTCAATAAAATGGGCGCTGATCGGCGGCATCGTCGTCGCACTGGCCGCCCTCGCCTACGTGCTGTGGCCACGCCAGCCGGCCAGCGGACTACCGGCGACAACCGAACCGCTGGTGGCCGCCCCGACCAGCATTGCTCCCCAAGCTACACAGCCCGCTACCCAGCCATCCAAACCCGTCGCGCCGCCCGCCGCCAGCGACACCGCCCTGCTCGCCCAACACGCCGCCCTCTACGACGAGTGGATCAGCAAGGTGCCCGGCGACCACTATTTCATCCAACTGGTGGCCAGGGGCGCCAGCCACGCCGACGATATCGAGAGCTTCCTGGCCCGCGCCGGCCAGTTGCTCGAACCGACGGAGTTGCGCGTTTATCGCACCGGCGCGCCCGAAAACAGCAAGATCAGCGTCATCTATGGCGATTATCCGACGCGCGCCGCGGCATGGTCGGCGACGCGTGACCTGCCCGAGCAGATTCGCCAGATGCGCCCTTACCCGCGCCGGGTGGGGACGCTACAACAATGACAGCATCACCCGACACCCGGTCGGCGCCAGAAGCGCCGCCTTGTGCTAGCATGCCCGCAACATGCAACGTCGCAATAACCCGCTCGCAAGAAAGCTTTTTCGGATGAAATACGGTTTTCTCGGTGCAACCCTGTTTTTACTGGCGCTCGCCGCCTGTCAGGCGCCGTCGCCGCCGCAACCGCTGGCCGGCCATCTCAGTACGGAAACCGCTCCACCGCCGACCGTCGGCGAAATCCCCGCGCCGGTCCAGCAGACGCTGGCCGTGCCCAAGCCACGCACGGCACCCAAGGCCGAAACTTATAGCGTCGTTGTCAACAACGTGCAGGCCAAGGATCTGCTTTTTGCGCTGGCGCGCGATGCCAAGGTCAATGTCGATATTCACCCGGGAATCACCGGCACCGTTTCGCTGAACGCCATCAACCAGACGTTGCCGCAACTGCTGACACGCATTTCCAAGCAGGTCGACATGCGCTTCGAACTCGACGGTCCGAATCTTGCTGTGATGCCGGATTCGCCCTTCCTCAAGCATTACAAGGTCGATTACGTGAACATGGCGCGCACCGTGACCGGCACCGTGTCGACCAATACCCAGATCAACACCAACCAGCCCGGCGGCGCGTCAGGTGCCGGCGCCTCCCCGGTGGCCAGCGGCTCCGGCAACGTTTCAAACACGTCGATCCAGAACAACTCACACAATATGTTCTGGGAACAACTCGAGAAGAACATCAAGGACATCCTGCGCGAAACCGACAAGGTTTTCCCTGAAGGTTCGAGCGAGACCGTCGTCGAGCAGGCGAATTCGCAGACCTCCACCGGCGCCGCTGCTCTGCCGCAGGGCAGCGGCCCGCGAGCCGCACAGGCCGTCGCCAACGCCCTGCAGGCCAACCCGGCGCCCGGCTCCTCGAGCCAGGCTAGCGGCAACTCGCTGGTACGGCGCAGCACCTTCCGCGAAGCCGCGTCGGTCATCATGAATCCGGAAAGCGGTGTCGTGACAGTGCGCGCCACGTCACGCCAGCATGAAAAAATCCAGGAATTCATCGACCGCGTCATCATCTCGTCGCGCCGTCAGGTACTGATCGAAGCGACCATCGTCGAGGTCCAGCTGGGTGAGGGATATCAGCAGGGCATCCAGTGGGATCGCCTGCGCAAGGACGGTTCGACCAAGTTCTCGATCACACCGGCCTCGGTCAACAGCAACGTCGGCACCGCCGTTTCGCCCTTCACCATCAGCTTCAGTCAGCTCGGCGGGGCTTTCGACCTCGCCGGCGTGGTCGACCTGCTGCAAAGCTACGGAACCGCCAAGGTGCTTTCCAGCCCGCGTCTGTCAGTACTGAACAACCAGACCGCCTTGCTGAAGGTCGTCGAGAACTTCGTCTATTTTAATGTCAAGGCGGACACCACCTCGACAGTCAACGTCGGCACCACGGTCGCCGTCACGACGACGCCGCAGTCGGTATCGGTCGGCCTAGTCATGACGGTCACGCCGCAGATCAGCAGCGGCGATGGCGTGATCCTCAATGTCCGGCCGACGATATCGAGCATTTCCGAACTCAAGGAAGACCCTAACCCGAGCATTCCGGCCGGTGTCAAAAATTATGTGCCGCAAATCCGGACCCGCGAGATCGAGTCGATCATGCGCGTCAAGAGCGGCGAAGTCGCCGTCCTCGGCGGACTCATGGAAGACAGCGTGAACTGGAAAACCGGTCGCGTGCCAATCGTCGGACAGATCCCGCTGATCGGCGAACTATTCAATACGCGCAACAATTCGGCAACCAAATCAGAACTGGTCATCTTCCTGCGCCCGGTGATCATCAAGGATCCGAGTCTGAACGGCGATTTTTCCGCCTACCGCACGCAACTGCCGGGCGAAAACTTCTTCAACCAGACTCCCGAAGCGCAGCCCTTGAACAATTTACCGCAGCGTTAAGAGGCCACGATGAGCCTTTTGATGGATGCCCTGAAACGGGCCGAAGCCAGCAAACAGGAAGCGCGGCGCGCCGCGGCCGAGGCGATCGGGAACGATATACCGCCCGCCGAGGCCGACAATCTGAGCCTCGAACCGCTGGGCGGAACGCCGCCGACCGGCAAATCGCTGCCTGACCTGGCTGCGCATATCGATGCGCTCGACGCCGAGTTGTCGATCACACCGCAACCGCCACCCACACCCAAACGCAGCGTGCCGCCCGCCGCGCCCGTGGTTTCGATCGAACTCGAACCACCACCGGCCGACCTCGAAGCGGAAAAACAGGCTGCAGCACGCAATGCCTTCGCCGCCAAACAAGCCGAAACGCCTTCGCGCCGCTCGCTGTGGCTGGCCATGGGTACGCTCGGGCTGGCCGCCGTCGGCATTGGCGGCTACGTTTTCTTCCAGGTGCAGAACATGGGGGGCAGTTCGCTGGCGCCGGTCGCCCGTAGCGGACCACCACCGAGGCCGGCACCAAGCGTTTCGCCACCGGCAATTCCGCTGGTCCAGCCGGCCCCCAGAAGCAATGTGACGAGCGATTTGCCACCAATTCCGGCGTCGACCGCAACAGTCTCAACGCGCCAGCCGCGCTCGGCATTTGCGCCGCGACTTGAGCCGGCGCGTCCGCCGGTCGAAGCGAGTGAAGCTGTGCTCAACCCACCCGCGATCCGCCTGACGCGCACCCGCCCGGTAGCCGATGCCAACCTGCAGGCGGGCTATGCCAAGCTGCAAAGCAACCAGCTCGACGGTGCCCGTCTCGACTACGAGCAGGCGCTGAAAAACGACCCCAACAACGTCGATACCCTACTGGCGCTGGCGGCGATCGCCCAGCGCCAGGGACGTCCGTCCGATGCCGAGCGCTACCAGCAGCGTGCCATCAACGCCGATCCGAGCGACCCCGCTGCGCAGGCGGCAATCCTCGGCAGCAACGCGGGCGGCGACCAGATCGCCAACGAGAGCCGGCTGAAGTCTTCGCTTGCCGCGCAACCGGAGTCGGGACCGCTCAATTTTGCGCTCGGCAATCTCTATTCCCGCCAGAAACGCTGGTCGGATGCCCAGCAGGTCTATTTCAACGCCGTCGCCGCCGACCCCGACAATCCGGATTACCTGTTCAACCTGGCGGTCAGCCTCGACCATTTGCGCCAACCCAAACTCGCCGCCCAGCATTACCGCCTGGCGCTGGACGCTGCCCAGCAGCGCCCGGCGGCATTCGACCGCGAACGTGTAAGCTTGCGCCTCGCCCAGCTCAGCCCCGGCAGTTAGCCTGCGATGAACAGCCCCGCTCCGCAGCGCCGTCCGCTAGGCCAGATTCTGATGGCCAAGGGCATCCTCTCCGAGGATCAGCTGCGCATCGCCCTGCTCGAACAGATGAAGGCCAACCAGCCGATCGGCAAGTTGCTGGTATCGCTTGGCTTCGTTTCGGAAACGACGCTGCGCGAAGCGCTGTCGGAAAGCCTTGGCCAGCAGAGCATCGACCTCTCGAACGCCATCGTCGACCCGCAGGCGCTGAAACTGGTGCCGCGCGACATCGCCAAACGCCACCACCTGCTACCGCTCGACTACGACACGACCAACCACCGCCTGACGCTGGCGATCGCCGACATCCACAACATCGTCGGCCTCGACCGCGTACGCACGCTGGTGCCCGAGCATGTCGAGATCGAGACACTGCTCGCCAGCGAATCCGAGGTCGACCATGCCATCGACCAGTATTATGGCTACGAACTGTCGATCGACGGCATCCTGCAGGAAATCGAAACCGGCGAGATCGACTGGAAGAGCCTGTCGGCGACCGACGACGAGTACAGCCAGCCGGTCGTCCGCCTGATCGACTCGATCCTCACCGATGCCGTCAAGCGCGAGGTCTCGGACATCCACTTCGAGCCGGAAGCCAACTTCCTGCGCATCCGCTATCGCATCGACGGCATGCTGCGCCAGATCCGCGCCCTGCACAAATCCTACTGGCCGGCGATGACGGTGCGCATCAAGGTGCTGTCGGGCATGAACATCGCCGAAATGCGTGCCCCGCAGGACGGCCGCATCGGGCTCACCGTCTCCGGGCGCCAGGTCGATTTCCGCGTCGCCTGCCAGCCGACCATCCATGGCGAAAACATCGTGCTGCGCGTGCTCGACCGTCAGAAGGGCATCGTGCCGCTGGAAGACCTCGGCCTCGCCGACGAGCACCTGCAACGCCTGAAACTGATGATCGCCCGCCCCGAGGGCATCATCCTGGTCACCGGACCAACCGGTAGCGGCAAGACGACGACGCTCTATTCGGTGCTCAACCACATCAACACCGAGGGCATCCACATCATGACCCTCGAAGACCCGGTCGAATATCCAATGGCACTGGTGCGCCAGACCTCGGTCGCCGAAACCTCCAAACTCGATTTCGCCAACGGCATCCGCTCGATGATGCGCCAGGACCCGGATGTCATCCTGGTCGGCGAAATCCGCGATGCCGAAACTGCCGAAATGGCCTTCCGCGCGGCGATGACCGGCCACCAGGTCTATTCGACGCTACACACCAACTCGGCGATCGGCACCATTCCGCGCCTGCTCGACATCGGCGTGCTGCCCGACATCATGGCCGGCAACATCATCGGCATCGTCGCCCAGCGCCTGATCCGCCGCCTCTGCGACCACTGCAAGTCGCCCTACCATGCCGAGACCCACGAAATGCAGCTATTCGGCAACCCGGAAGGCGCCGTACGGCCGGTACTCTACCGCGCCACCGGTTGCGAGCGCTGCGACTTCCAGGGCTATCGCGGGCGCATCGCGATCATGGAGTTGTTGCGCATCGACATGGGTATCGACGAACTGATCGCCCGCCGCGCGACCACTCACGAAATCCGCACCCGGGCGCTCGCCCAGGGCTTCGTCACGCTGGCCGACGACGGCCTGCGGCGGGTGCTCAACGGCACGACCTCGCTCGAAGAACTCGGTCGCGTCATCGACCTGACCGACCGGATGTAGCGATGCTTTTCGACTACAAAGCCGTCAGCATGGAGGGGCGCATGATCTTCGGGCGGATCGACGCGATCAACATCGTCGATCTGGAAATGCGCCTCAAGCGCATGGACCTCGACCTGGTAACCGGCAAACCGATCAGCCACCAGACACTGTTCGGTAGCAAAAAAATACCGCGCCCCGAACTGATCAATTTCTGCTTCCATCTCGAGCAACTGACACGCTCCGGCGTACCGATCCTCGAAGGACTGGCCGACCTGCGCGACTCGATCGACAATCCGCGCTTCCGCGAAGTCATCGCCGGCCTGATCGAGGGCATCGAAGGCGGCCAGACACTTTCGCTGGCGATGGCCGACCATCCGACCGTCTTCAATCAGGTCTTCGTCAGCCTGATCCGCGCCGGCGAAGCGACCGGCGAGTTGCCCGAGGTGTTGAGCAACCTCAACGAGTCGCTCAAGTGGGAAGACGAACTGGCATCGCACACCAAGAAGCTGCTGATGTACCCGGCCTTCGTCGGCACCATCGTCCTCGGCGCCACCTTCTTCCTGATGATCTACATGGTGCCGCAGCTCAAGCAGTTCGTTAAAAACATGGGGCAGACGCTGCCACCACAGACGCAACTGCTCTTCTTCATCTCCGACCTGCTGGTCAATTACTGGTGGTTGTTCCTGACCCTGCCGGTGCTGGCCTTCGTGATCGCGCAACTGGTCCTGCGCAGCAATCCGCTGGCCCGTCTGCGGCTCGACTCGATGAAGCTCGGCGCGCCGGTGGTCGGCCCCATCCTAAAAAAAATCATCCTGTCGCGCTTCGCCAACACCTTTGCCATGCTCTACGCAGCCGGCATTCCGATTCTCGAATCGATCCGCACGACCCAGGATATCGTCGGCAACCTGATGGTGCGCAAAGCCCTGGTCCGCGTTGAGCAGTCGATCCGCGAGGGCCAGAACGTGGCCGGCGCCTTCCATGACGCCGGGCTCTTTCCCCCACTCGTCGTGCGCATGCTGCGCGTCGGCGAGAACACCGGCGGGCTGGACAAGGCGCTGCTCAATGTCAGCTATTTCTACAACCGCGACGTCAAGGAATCGGTCGAAAAGGCGCAAACCCTGATCGAGCCCATGTTGACCGTCTTCATGGGCGCCCTGCTGGGCTGGATCATGCTTTCGGTCATCGGCCCGGTCTACGACGTCATCAGCAAGATCAAAACGTGATTTCCCGCCGTCTCCTCTATCTCGACACCCAGCGCCTGACCGCCTATGCCTGGCGCCAGGGTAAGCTGAGCGCTGAAGGCGTGTTCGAGATACGCGCCGAGGAATATAAGCGCTTCACCGATTACCTGCGCAAACATCCGAACAGCCAGTTCCGGATACTGGCCAACGTCGCCGAGGAAGGCCACGAGCTCGAAACGATCCCTTTCCTGCAGGGCGCTGATCGCAAGGCGCTGATCACTCGCAAGCTGGGCCAGCATTTTCTCGGTTCGCCACTGGCCACGGCGATTTCGCTCGGTTACGAAAAAGACAAGCGCAAGAACGAAAAGCTGCTGCTCACGGCGCTGACCAATCCAGCCCATTTCGAACCCTGGCTAAAGTGCCTGGAAGAAGCCGGTGCGGCGCTGGCCGGTATCTATACCGTCGCTCAAATGGGCAGCCAGTTGTTGCAGAAGCTGGGCAAGCCGAAGGCGCGCGCGCTGCTTCTGACCTTTCAGGACCATTCGATTCGCGAAAGCTACCTGGTCGACGGCCAGCCACTGTTTTCGCGCATGACGCCACTGTTCGACAGCAGCATCGCCGGCATCGCCTCACGCTTCGCGACCGAAGCCGCCAAGCTCTACCAGTATCTGGACGGGCAGCGCCATATCGGGCGCAACGACACACTGCCGGTCTATGTTCTGACCCACCCGCAAGCGATGGCGGCGGTTCGCCACGCCTGCATCGATTCGTCCAACCTCAGTTTCGAGATTGTCGACAGCCATCAGGCGGCGAAAAAAATCGACCTCAAGACCTTGCCGGGCGACAGCAGCAGCGAACTGCTGTACCTGCACCTGCTGGCCAGCGCACCGCCGCGTCAGCAGTTCGCCGGCGAGGCGCACCGCCACGACTACCGCGTCTCGCAAATTCGCTACGGTCTGCTCGGCCTCGGCGCCATCGCCCTGCTTGGCGGCGGCCTGTTCGCCGGCAAGCAACTCTACGACACCTGGAGCCTGCGCCAGGAAACCCGGGCCCTGGTCGCCAGCGAAGCGGACCTGAACTGGCGATACCGGGAAATCTCGGCGACCTTTCCGCAACTCGGCATTGACAACGAAACCCTGCGCCGTGTCACCGATCGCCAGAGCGACCTGTTGAAGCAGCAACGCCTGCCCGACGACGCGCTGCGCATGGTCAGCCGCGCCCTCGACGAGGCACCGAACGTGCATCTCGAAACCATCGACTGGTCCTTCGGCAACCCGGCCCCGGCCGCTGGCCAGCAGGCACCGGGCAAGGTTGGCGTGCTGCCGGCCGGCGACCGTGAGACGATCATGCTGCGCGGCCAGATTCGCCTGGCGCCGACAGCGACCGCCCGGCAAACACTGGCCACCTTCGAGCATTTTGTCGAACTTTTGCGAGTCGACCGCAACAATGATGTCAGCATCGTTCAGCAACCGTGCGACATCGGATCGGGCCGCGCCCTGCGCGGTGGCGATGCCGACAGCGAAGGCACGCAGCCGCGCCAGTTCGCAGTGCAGATCGTGCGGAAAACAACATCATGAAATTCGCATCTCGCGACCTCAAGAAAATCCAGTGGGTGGCGCTGCTCGCCGTGCTGCTGATCGGTCTCGCCGTCGCTGCCGGCCTATGGACCAGCAGCGGCGCGCGCAAGGCTTTGGTCGAACGCGACGCCGCCGCCGCCCGCAAGCTGGAGATTGAAAAGCGCCTGTCCCGAGTACGCACCGAAGAACAGGAAATCAAGACGCGAACGCAAAATTATCAGTACATGGAAAATGCCGGCATCACCGGCCCGGAAAAACGCCTGGACTGGACCGAACTGTTGCGCGACCTGCAGCACCAGTTGCGCTTGCCCGGCATGACTTATGAATTCGGGCCGCAGATTCCGCTGGAAAGCACGACCGACGCGGGATATGCCTATCACGGCAGTCAGTTGAAGATTCAGCTGCGCCTGCTGCACGAAGAGGATCTGCTAAATTTCATCACCCGCCTGCAACAGGAAGCCAAGGCCATGGTTCTCGTGCGCGGCTGCAAAATTGCCCGCCTGCCGGCGGCGAATTCGACCGGTGGCAGCGCCCAGTTAAGCGCCGAATGCACGATGGAATGGATCACGCTGCGCCGTGCCAGCGGAGTCCGGTCGTCATGAAGCATTATCTGTCCGCCCTGCTTCTGGCACTCGTCGTCCTGCCCGCCTGGCCGCAGGACGAACCGCTCGGCCGCCTGTTCATGACCCCGCAACAGCGCAGCACCCTTGATCGCCAGCGCCTGCTCGGACAACACCCGACCAACAACGTGGACAGCGAAGCGAGCTTCACCTTCGATGGTGAAGTCCGGCGCAGCAGCGGCAAGAATACGCGCTGGATCAACGGTGAGCCGCAAACGGCAACAACCCGCCCCGCCATCCCGCCCGGCGACAGCTTCCACCCCGCGACTGGCGAACACGAGAGCGTACTCGGCGACGGCCGGATCGTCATTCAACACAAAACCTCCAAACCATGAAGCGCGAGGCGCGCCGCATCCGGAACCAGTCGGGCATCGCGCTGATCGCCCTGCTCGTCCTGCTGATCATGGCCGGCACCTATGCCTTTTACCGCTATGCCAATATTGGATTCAGTTCCAGCCAGCGGGATGCCAAGGTTTCCGCTACCTTGGCCCGCGCCAAGGAAGCTCTGATCGCCCGCGCAGTCACCGATGCCAACCGGCCTGGGAGCCTGCCCTGCCCCGACGTCACCGGCGACGGCAAATCAGCCATGTTCACGCTGACCCAATGTCCCGCCTATACCGGCTGGCTGCCATGGGTCACGCTGGATCTGCCTGAACTCACTGACGACACCGGCACCCGCCTGTGGTATGCGCTGTCCCCCGCCCTGCGCGATGATGACAGCGCCCAACCGATCAACAGCGATACCGCGCTTACCCTGAGGATCAACGGCGGCGGTGAGATTGCCGTCGTCATCATTGCCCCACGCGGCGCTCTACCCGGGCAGACGCGCCCTTCGAACAATGCCGCCGACTACCTGGAGGGCGACAACGCCAACGGCGATGACAATTTTGTCAGCGGCCAATCCTCGCCAAGCTTCAACGATATGGTGGTGACAATTACCCGCCAAGAATTGATGGCAGCCGTCGACAAGCGAGTCGCCAACGAGGTCAGGGCTTGCCTCGAAGAACACGCCTCAAACACCTTGGAAAACCCTGCTCAAACTTACCCCTGGCCGGCGCCACTGGCGAATAATACCTTCAAGGGTACGGCCCAAACACTGTTCGGCATGATTCCCGCCACTCAGCCCGGGGGAAATCCGGATATGGACCTCAAGCAATCGATCAATGATCTGACTTCCGCACAAAACACGCTAACGACCGCTTGGGCAAATAGCGACCTTGCTGCCGCCCAGCAAGCGCTGGCGACCATCAACGAAATTGCCGCCAACGCGCGGGTGCAATTCGACCGTCTGTTCCTCGTTGCAGAAGCTCTCTACCAGAGCGCGGCAGCAGCCGATACAGTGTTCAGCCAGCTCGGGAGCGCGCCGGACAGTAACGCCATTGCGGCGGCAAAGCCCTTGCTCTCTGCCTTTCAGAGTGCTTTGGCCGACAGCGGGATCGACCCGTTTCTCGCCGAACTCACCGATCAAAATCAAACGCTCGCCCAAAAGATCAACGATGCCGTCAACACGCCGTCGAATACCAGCTTCGGAGCGCTCCAGACCCAGATCAACAACATCTTCCGGAGAAAAATATACGCTTACAGCTTCACCCCCAACCCTGATATTTCGCAGGCAATCAGCACAGCCAACTTGATCGCCATCGACGCAATCAGCAAGGCTACCGTTGCAAAAAACCTGTCCGACTACACCACCGAACCGAACATTACGCTGGCCAACCAGGCAATCAGCCGGGCCAATGACCTGTTTAACGCCAATACGGCAATCTACAACACGATCCTTGCCTCGCGCGTCAACGTTGATGCCAGCGAAATCCGCTATCTCGCACAGCGACTGGGAATATTACTGGCTGCCTATTCCGCAGCCCCGGATACGAACTCCCTGGACGAACTTGCCGTAGCGCTGAACAGCACCATTCAGTCGGTCACCGCAATCTCGACGGGATCGACCACCGTACTTGCCGCGAAGGCTGCCGCCGTTGGCGCACTCAACGCGACACTACCACCGGACACCAATACGGTCGTCAACCTTACCAACGTGGCGATCACCCGCACCGATGCGCTCGCAACAGCCATCGAGAACAACGGTGACAACGTCTTGCTCGAAACGCTCAAAATCGCCGATTCGCGACTCGCGCAGGCCATCTCGGGATCTCTGGATGCCGCGACTCTGAAAAACACTGTCGATGGCATCGACTACTGGGCAACGCAGACCGCAACCTACGCTAACGACATCGCCCGCAAAGCCCGGAAACGGGTAAATATCCTGACTGTTAACGACAGCAGCACCTCGGCATACACAAGATCCGGGCAACTCCTTGATAGCCTCGATGGCTCCACGGGATCGATCGTGCTCCTGAACGACTACCTCCAGACCCCCGGCGATATTGCCAAAGCAACTGCTGCACAAGCGGCCGTCAATGCAACTCAGGCGGCACTTAGCAACACGATCAGTAGCGCATCAACGCTGGAAGGCATCCTGGAAAGCGGAACCGCCCAGGCAGCCACAGTGACGCAGTGGTACGGCAATGCCTGCGCCTTCCTGCGGCCAGCAAGCGGAACCCCTTCCTGGTGGGCAGCCAACAAGTGGGCCAACACCACGTTCTATCAGATCAGCGACCGGGTGCGCACGGCCATAGGTAAGCTTACCGTCAATGGAAGTGGCGCGTATCGCGTGGTGGCGATCAGCGCGGGACGGGCAATCGGCACCCAGAACCGCGCCACGCGAACTACCGCCAACTTTCTTGAAGTCATCAATGCCGATGCTTCGCGTGACGGGGATGCCAAGACACCGATCAGTGTATTTTCGAATTCCCCGGTATCGGATATATTCAACGACCGGCTCGCCTACTGATCCGCCAAGGTACCCCGCATCTTGCATCGTTCCACGCCACCGCACCGCAACAACGGCTTCTCGCTGGTCGAACTGGCCATCGTGCTGGTCATCGTCGCGCTGTTAACCAGCGGACTGCTGCTCGGCATTTCCGCCCAGCGCAATGCCGCCGAAAATACCGATGCCCGGCGACAGTTGGAGAACATCCACGAGGCGCTGCTCGGGTTTGCCATGGCCAACGGCCGCCTGCCCTGCCCGGCCGACCCCGCGCTGACCAGCGCCGACGCCACGGTTGGAACCGAGGATCGGCTTAATGCTAACTCGGCATGCAACCGAATCTATGGCGTCGTCCCTTGGGTCACGCTCGGCCTGCCCGAAACTGACCCTTGGGGCCGGCACTTCACTTATTTCGCGAATGCCAGTTTCACCGCGCCGCTCCCGCCTGGCGCGCAGTCCAGCTTCACCCTGGGCACGACGGGCAACGCCAACGTCAAGGACGGCGCGGGCAGCGCCAACAACATCGCTTCCAGCTTACCTGCGGTCATCGTCAGTCATGGTAGCAACGGGGTCGGTACGTCGGGCGACGAACAGGAAAACGCGAACTCGACGCTGACCTTTGTCTCACGAACGCCAGGCAACGACTTCGACGATCTTGTTGCCTGGATCGTACCGAGCATACTCAATGCCCGGATGGTCGCCGCCGGCCGGCTACCGTAACGAACTAAGCCGCTTCTTCCTTCGGGTCGCGCGCCATCAGCAGTTCGAGCGCCTCGCTGGCGCTGACGCGGCCATCGAGTACGGCGGCGATGACCTTGGAAATCGGCATGTCGACCTCCAGTTCGCCGGCCAGGCGCACCACTTCGCGCGCGGTATAGACGCCTTCGGCGACATGGCCGAGTTCTTCGAGAATCTGCGGCAGCGACTTGTTCTGGGCGAGCGCTAGGCCAACGCGGCGGTTGCGCGACAGGTCGCCGGTGCAGGTCAGGATCAGGTCACCCATGCCGGCGAGGCCCATGAAGGTGTCGCGATGCGCGCCGAGCGCCACGCCGAGGCGGGCGATTTCCGCCAGTCCGCGTGTCATCAGCGCGGCACGTGAGTTGAGTCCGAGCCCGAGCCCGTCACAGACGCCGGTGGCGATGGCCAGCACGTTCTTAACTGCCCCGCCGACCTCGACGCCGACCAGATCGTCATTGGCATAAACACGCAGGCGCCGGGAATGCAATTGCCGTGCAGTATCCACGGCGAACTGGTGATCGTTGGCCGCCAGCGTCACGGCAGTCGGCTGTCCGGCGGCGACTTCCTCGGCAAAGCTCGGCCCGGACAAGGCACCGCAGACGGCGTTCGCCCCCAGCACCTCGGCAACCACCTGATGCGGCAACTTGCCAGTATCCGCTTCAAATCCCTTGCACACCCACAGTACTGGCAGCGCGCTATTCAAGGCCTTCAAACGCTCCAGGGTCGGACGCAGGCCGGCGATCGGCGTGGCAATGACCAGCAGGTCGGCGCCGGCGATGGCCACGGAAAAATCGGTTTCGACGCGAACGCTTTCGGGCAGCTTGTGGCCGGGAAGGAAGCGGTGATTTTCGCGGGTATTTCGGAGGTCGACCGCAACATCGTCTTCACGCGACCACAGCGTCACCTCGTTCTTGCCGGCAAAAGCGATGGCCAGCGCGGTTCCCCACGCCCCGGCCCCGAGCAGGGTGATCCTCACAGCCCCCAGACCTGCGTCGTGCGTACGTAGCCGGTCGTTCCATCACGGTGATGCACCTTGACCCATCCTGCCGCAGCCGGTTCGACGAAATCGACGACCACCCATTTGTCGAGTTCGGTGAGCACTTTTGCTTCAGGCTTGTCGGACTGGCGGACCTCGGCACGCGGCGCAGTGACCAGCAGCGTGCGGCGCTCGCCAAGCTGGCTGGCTTCGATCCAAGCCAGCGTGCCTTCGGCGTCGCGAACCTTGACCCAGCCTTCGAGGCGGACCACAGCCTCGACTGGAGTCTGCGACCGGATCAGATAGAGTTTTTTACCTTGTTGCGAGGGCGAGTCGTAAAGAATCGCCACCGGCGCTTCGACCGAGCGGAAGTCAATGGCCTGCGCTGCGCCGGCGGCGCCGATCAGAGCCAGGGAGGCAAGCGCCTGACGCCACATCACCATGGGCTACTGAATCGGAACTTCGGTCGGGGCCGGCGCCTGCTCTTGCAGGCGCTGCATGTACATGGCCTCGAAATTGACCGGCTGTAGCACGACCGGCGCGAAGCCGGCACGGGTCACCGCGTCGGAAACCGTCTCGCGGGCATAGGGGAACAGGATATTCGGGCAGGCCACGGCAATCAGCGGTTCGATCTGCTCGTTGGGCACGTTCATGATGCGGAAAATGCCGGCCTGGCCGACTTCGACCAGAAATACCGTCTTTTCGCCCATCCTGGCGGTCACCGTGGCAGTCAGCAGCACTTCATAAGCACCATCGCCAAGACCGCGGCCGGTGGAACTGAGCTGAATCTCGACCTGCGGCGCCTCGCGCTCGAGGTAGATTTCCGGTGCGTTGGGCACTTCTACGGAAAGGTCCTTGACGTAGAGCTTTTCAATACCGAAAACCGGCTGTTCGTTTTGTTCCATGATTCTCTTTCAGTTGATGATCGGTTTCAGGCGCTTTCGAGCAGTGGCATCAGCCTGCCCGCCTTGTCAATCGCGATCAGGTCGTCACAACCGCCGACATGGGTTTCGCCGATGAAAATTTGCGGCACAGTGCGACGTTGCGTCTTCTGCATCATCTCGTCACGGCGCTGCGGGTCAAGGTCGATGCGCACTTCCTCGATCTCGCTGACGCCGCGCGCCTTGAGCAATTGTTTGGCGCGAATGCAGTAGGGGCAAACCGCCGTGGTGTACATCAACACTTGGGCACTCATTTGTTGCGAGTTCCTTTCTTGATCGGATAACCGGCACCGACCCAGGCATCGATACCGCCGGCCAGATTGTGCACGTTGTCGAAGCCAAGTTTCTTCAACTGGCCGCAAGCCCGCGACGAACGCATCCCGGAAGCGCAGCAGACGATCACCGGCTTGCCCTTGAATTTCTCGATTTCACCGACCCGGTCAGCCAATTTGGAGAGCGGGATATGACGGGCATCCGGCAGATGACCGTTGGCGAATTCATCGGTCTCGCGGACATCGACGACATGGGCGTCCTCGCGATTGATCAGCAGCGTGGCTTCGACAGGATTGACCCCGTTTACCCCGGCGCCCCCGAACAGCTGCCAGAGCAAGGCACCGCCGCTCATGACGACAAGGCCGATAAGCAGGATGTTCTGGTTGATGAACTCCAACGGCACTAGCTGCCCTCCACGTTACAAAACACGTCGCGCATCAGCGCGACGAGTTGCAGAGTGCGCGGATCGGTCACCCGGTAGAAAACGCGATTGGCGTCCTTGCGCGTCTGCAGCACACCCTTTTCACGGAGAATCGCCAAGTGTTGCGAAATATTGCTCTGCGACGTGCCAACGGCATCGACGATCTGCTGCACGCAGGCCTCCTCGTCGCCGATCACACAGAGGATTTTGAGGCGCAGCGGATGTGCGATGGCCTTGAGCGAACGCGCTGCCAGCTCGATGTGTTCCTGTTTATCGATCAGGCTGAAGGAAGGTGGGTTCAAGATAAAAACCTCGTTATCGGTAAACTTATAATTATAAAATAAGCTTTCATGTTTCGCAGGCTTTAATCGCTATGCTCGGGGCGAAACAGAACTTTATATTTCACAAGCCATTGTCCAAAAAGCCGGAAAGCTGCACTCGAAAAAACCCCAAACGCCTTGCGACTGTTCTGTTCGCTGCCGTTTTGGCGGGCGCGCCGGTCTCTGTGGCCCAGGCTGCGAAAGCCAAGGCGCCTCCGGCGACGCCCGAGATCGCCGAAAAGCAGGCTGACCTCGGCGAACTGCGCAGCCGGATCGACAGCCTGCGCAAGGAACTCGATACCAGCGAAGAAAACAAGGCCGACGCCGGCGACCGACTGCGCGAATCCGAGCGCCAGATTTCCCGCCTGCAACGCGAACTGCACGAACTGGGCGAACAGCGCGGTCAACTGCAAAAAAGACTGCAAAACCTCGATCAGCAATCGAAAGAACTTTCGGCGACGCTGGTCCAGCAGCAGAAGCAGCTCGAAAAGCTGCTCTATCAGCAGTATTTGCGCGGCAGCCCGGATTCACTCCAGCTCCTGCTCAACGGCAACGACCCGAACCAGCTGACGCGCGACCTGCACTATCTATCGACGATTGCCGCCAGCCGCGCCGAACTGATGAGTGAAATCAGCGCGACGCTGGACAAAAAAAAGGCACTGGCTGCCGATACCAAGGAACAGGTACAGAAACTACACGGCGTCGAGGCGGAACAGCAGCAACGTCATGGCGAACTTGACAAGCAGCGCCAGGAACGCAAGGCGCTTTATGCCGATGTCTCGGAAAAAGTCCGTGCTCAGCGCAAGGAAATCGGCAACCTGAAGCAAAATGAAAAGCAACTGACCCAACTGATCGACCGCCTGTCGGCAATTCTCGCCGCCCAGGCCGCGCGCGCTGCCGAAGCTGCGCGGGCCGCCGAGGCGGCGCGTCAGGCCGAAGCTGCCCGGAAAAAGGAGCGCGAACGGCAACAAGCCCAGGAAAGTGAGCGCACCACCGGCCTCAGCGACGAAGAACGAACGCTGGAGCCGCCGAAGGCTGACGAACCTGTCCGGCGCAAACCTGTCGAAGTGGATAACCATTATGAGCCGGCGGCCAACGACGGCAGCTTCCCGCGCCTCAAAGGGCAACTGCGCCTGCCAGTGCGTGGCAGCGTGGCTGGGCATTTCGGCACGCCAAGGGAGGGCGGCGGCACCTGGCGCGGCCTGTTCATCAAGGCCGGTCCGGGCAGCGACGTCAAGGCCATCGCCAGCGGACGTGTGGTGTTTGCAGAATGGATGCGCGGCTTCGGCAATCTGATGAGCGCCTTCGGGCTGGAGCGTTGCGGCAATGCCA
>CAZGPO010000010.1:2495-5031 GCA_964527745.1 uncultured Dechloromonas sp. | reverse complement strand
ATCGTCGATCACGGCGATGCCTACCTGTCGATTTATGGCAACAACGACTCCTTGCTCAAACAGGTGGGGCAGAGCGTCAAGGGCGGAGAAACGGTGGCCACCGTGGGCAATAGCGGGGGCAATCCGGAATCCGGTTTATACTTCGAGCTCCGTCACAAGGGGCAACCGATCGACCCGATGAAATGGGCTAGTTTGAAATGAGCAAAGTGAAAACAATCAGCATGGTACTGGGCGGCTTCGTCGCCGGCGCACTGATCAGCCTGCACGTCCCGGCACTTGCCGAAAAGGACGCCAAGGCCGGTCTTCCGATCGACGAGCTGCGCACCTTTGCCGAGGTCTATAGCGCCATCAAGCAGGGCTATGTCGAACCGGTCGAAGACAAAACGATGATCAACAACGCCATTTCCGGCATGTTGTCCAATCTTGACCCGCACTCTTCCTACCTCGATGCCGACGCCTTCAAGGATCTGCAGGTCGGCACCCAGGGAGAATTCGGCGGACTCGGCATCGAGGTCGGCATGGAAGATGGATTGGTCAAGGTCGTTTCGCCGATCGAGGATACGCCCGCCTACCGCGCCGGCGTCAAGTCGGGCGACCTGATCTTCAAGCTCGACGACACCCCGGTCAAGGGCCTGACGCTCAACGAAGCCGTCAAGAAGATGCGCGGCAAGCCGAAGACGCCGATTCGCATCTCGATTCTGCGCAAGGGTGAAACCAAACCGATCGAAATCACGCTGGTCCGTGAAGTGATCAAGGTCCAGAGCGTCAAATCCAAAATGATCGAACCCGGTTTCGGCTGGGTGCGCATCACCCAGTTCCAGGAAAACACCGTTGCCGACCTCGCCAAGGCCCTTTCCGGACTTTACAAGGACGCCGACCTGCAAGGCCTGGTACTCGATCTGCGCAATGATCCGGGTGGCCTGTTGAACAGTGCGATCGGCGTCGCCGCCGCCTTCCTGCCAGCCGACGTCAAGGTCGTGTCTACCGATGGCCGGACGGCGGACGCCAAGCAGGAATTTCTCGCCCGCCCGCACGATTACCTGCGCGGGACGCGCGAAGATCCGCTCAAGAACATGCCGATCAGGGCCAAGACGGTACCGATCGTCGTGCTGGTCAACAGCGGCTCGGCCTCGGCTTCGGAAATCGTCGCCGGCGCCCTGCAGGACCACAAGCGCGCCATCATCCTCGGCACCCAGACTTTCGGCAAAGGCTCGGTTCAGTCGGTCGTCCCGCTGCCTGGCAATTCGGCGATCAAGCTGACCACCGCCCGCTATTACACCCCCGACGGCCGCTCGATCCAGGCCAAGGGTATCGTCCCGGACATCATCGTCGAAGAAACGCCGAACGGCAACGGCAACAGCCTGCGCATTCGCGAAGCCGACCTCGATCGCCATCTGCTGAACGACCGCGAAAAGGAAGGCACCAAGGAAACGCAAAAGCCACAGGCCAAGCCGGCGACGACGCCAGCCAAGGAGAAAAACGGCAAGGACAGGAATGGCAAGGATGAAGCCGACGACGAGCCAATGACACGCCTGGAATACGGCAGCAAGAGCGACCACCAGTTCCAGCAGGCTCTCAATCTGCTCAAGGGCTTGCAGATCATGCAGCAACCCAGGTCACAGTAACATTGCTTTACCGGGAGGAATGATGAATACGGGAGACCTCAAGAAGAAGCGCGAAATCGTTTTTTCCAAGTTCCCGCCCGGCCAGGTTCCCGAAGCCGCAGACGACCTGACGCACCTCGACGAAATCGAAGTCCAGCCGAAAATCGAGAAGCGCGCCGTCGGGGTCAGCTACGATCTATCGGCGCACACGTTGCGCGAACTCGACGACCATCTCGTCGACCGCGGCTACCATCTCGACAACACGCTGATGACCAAACTGACGCGCGCATTGATCTATTACGTCGAGGACACGCAGCGGCACAACATGGCGGCCCCCGAGAAGCGTCTCAAGCGTTCGGAGCAGGAAGCCTATGTCCACGCCTGGGAACACCGCCCACACGGCGATCACGATGACACCCCGCCGGAGTGGCGCGAATACAAGTGACCGACGAGCAACTCCTGCGCTACAGCCGGCACATCCTGCTTGACGCGCTGGGCATCGAGGGTCAGGAACGGATTCTTGCCGCCCATGCGCTGATCATCGGCGCCGGCGGCCTCGGCTCACCGGCCGCCCTCTACCTTGCCTCGGCAGGTATCGGCAGGATCACGCTGGTCGATGACGACACCGTCGATTTCACCAACCTGCAGCGCCAGATTCTGCACACCCAGGCCCGCGTCGGCATGGCCAAGGCCGAATCGGGCCGCCAGGCACTGGCGGCGGTCAACCCGGAAATCAACATTGTTCCAATGCAGGAAAGGCTGGCCGGCGCCGCGCTCGAGGCGCTGGTAGCAAGCGCCGATGTCGTCCTCGACTGCACCGACAACTTCGCCACACGGCACGCCATCAACCGCGCCTGCGTGCATCACCGGAAACCGCTGGTATCCGGTGCGGCGATCCGTTTCGACGGCCAGGTTAGCGTATACGACCTGTC
>CAZGPO010000010.1:0-2485 GCA_964527745.1 uncultured Dechloromonas sp. | reverse complement strand
CACGCGACGATTCGCCCTGCTATCACTGCCTGTTTCCGGAAGGTGAGGATGTCGAGGAAGTGCGCTGTGCTGTAATGGGCGTCTTTGCGCCGCTGACCGGCATCATCGGCACCACGCAGGCGGCCGAGGCCCTGAAGCTGGTCGCCGGCATCGGTGAAACACTGACCGGCCGCCTGCTCCTGCTCGACAGTCTGGACATGGAATGGCGCAGCGTCAAGTTCGCGAAGGACGCCGGTTGCGCGGTCTGTGGCCCTAACGGAGACGGGCGATCAGGCGAATATCTTCACCGATCTGGCGCAGATCGTGAATCCGCAGCCGGCGCTTGTCGTCCAGCGTCGTCCGTTCGGGCAGGTTGAACAGCCCGCAGGCCGCGTGGCCGATCAGGCAGGGCGCCAGATAGCGCAGCAGTTCGCCGACCAGGCCTTCGCGCAACAACGATCCGTTAAGCTTGAACCCGGCCTCGGCGTGCACTTCGTTGATGCCGCGCCGGGCGAGCAATTCGAGCAGGGCTTTCAGGTCAACCTTGCCGGCCGGATTCGGCAAAATTTCGACGAAATTTCCGGTCGACCGCAACAATGCCACTTTTTCTGCATTTTTGACGGCACCGACCACCAACGCTCCCCCACCCTGCAGGATGCGCGATGTCAGCGGTATCTCGAGTTGGCTGTCGACCACCACCCGCAGCGGTTGCCGGCTGGTTTCGACGTCGCGCACCGACAATAGCGGGTTGTCGTCACGCACCGTACCGATGCCGGTCAGAACGGCGCAGGCGCGGGCGCGCCAGCGATGGCCGTCGCGCCGTGCATCCGGCCCGGTGATCCACTGGCTGACACCGTTGTTGAGTGCCGTCTTGCCATCCAGGCTGGCCGCCGCTTTCAGGCGCAACCACGGGCGGCCGCGCGTCATGCGCGAGACGAAGCCGATGTTCAGTTCGCGCGCTTCGCTTTCCAGCAGCCCGCTCGCCGTTTCGATGCCGGCGGCCCGCAGCTTGGCCAGACCATTGCCGGACACCAGCGGGTTGGGGTCGGTCATCGCCGCCACGACGCGAGAAACGCCGGCGGCGATCAGCGCCTCGGCGCACGGCGGTGTGCGGCCATGATGGCTGCACGGTTCCAGCGTCACATAGGCGGTCGCGCCACGCGCCCGGTCGCCGGCGGCGCGCAGGGCATTGACCTCGGCATGCGGTTCGCCGGCTTTCTCGTGCCAGCCTTCGCCAACCACCTCGCCATCGCGAACCAGAACGCAGCCGACCCGCGGATTGGGCGAGGCCGTCCACAGGCCACGTTCGGCCAGTTGCAGCGCGCGTGCCATCATGCCGTGGTCGACGGCGGAAAATTTCATTTTTTGCGGCTGGTCGGGGAAACTTCGCGGATCGCCCGGGAAAAGGCATCCACGTCTTCAAAGTTGCGATAAACCGAAGCGAAACGAATGTAGGCCACTTTGTCGAGTTTCTTCAGTTCGCGCATGACCAGTTCGCCAAGTTGCTGCGTGCTGACCTCCCGTTCGCCCGCGGTGAGCAGCATCTCCTCGATAGTGTCCACCGCGGCATCGACCGACGCCATCGACACCGGCCGCTTGCGCAAGGCAAGTTCGAGGCTGGCGCGCAGCTTGTCGCGGCTGAACTCGGTGCGCAGTCCATTTTTCTTGACCACCTGCGGCAACTGAATTTCCGCCCGTTCGTAGGTCGTGAAGCGCTTGTCGCAACGGTTGCACTTGCGGCGGCGGCGAACGACATCGCCCTCTTCATTCAGGCGGGTATCGGCAACAGCCGTATCCTCGGCGCTGCAGAAGGGGCATTTCACCGCCGCTCAGGCTCCGTAAACCGGGAATTTCGCGCACAGTGCCGCGACTTTTTCCCTGACTTGCGCGGCAACCGCTTCGTCGTTCGGTGCGTCAAGAATATCGGCGACCAGATGGGCAACCGCCTCGGCTTCGATTTCGGTAAAGCCGCGCGTCGTCATCGCCGGCGAACCGATGCGGATGCCGGAGGTGACGAACGGCTTCTGTGGGTCGTTCGGGATGCCGTTCTTGTTGACCGTGATGTGGGCACGACCGAGCGCCGCCTCGGCATCCTTGCCGGTGATGTTCTTGGCCCGCAGGTCGAGCAGGAAGACGTGGCTTTCGGTGCGCCCGGACACCACGCGCAGGCCGCGCTCCTCGCCGAGCACCTTGGCCATGACGCGGGCGTTGGCGATAACCTGTTCCTGATAGCGGCGGAAGCCCGGCGTCGCCGCTTCCTTGAAGGCCGTCGCCTTGGCGGCGATGACGTGCATCAGCGGACCGCCCTGGAGGCCAGGGAAGATGGCGGAGTTGATCGCCTTCTCGTGCTCTGCTTTCATCAGCACGACACCACCGCGCGGGCCGCGCAGTGTCTTGTGCGTGGTCGAAGTGACGACATCGGCGAACGGAACAGGATTCGGGTAGAAGCCTGCGGCGATCAGGCCGGCGTAGTGCGCCATGTCGACCATGAAGATGGCACCGATTT
>CAZGPO010000009.1:0-22147 GCA_964527745.1 uncultured Dechloromonas sp. | reverse complement strand
GCGAATCGTTGACCTGCTTGAACTGGTCGAGATCGATGAACAGCACCGCCACCCGCTGGTTCCTGACGGCGGCATCGGCCAGGCTGGCTTCGAGGCGTTCGAGAAAGTAACGGCGGTTGGCGAGGCCGGTCAGCGGATCGTGGTAGGCCAGATAATTCAGCTTGCTCTCGGCTTGCCGGCGTTCGACCACCTCGCCTTCGAGCAGGCGGTTGGCGCGCCGCAACTCCTCGGTTCGCGCATCGACCTGAATTTCCAGCGTACTGCGCGCCGCCTCGCTGCCTTTCGCCTGTTCGTGAAGACTGCCCTGAGCACGCCGCACCACCAGAACCTGCATGAAGACCCAAAGCGCCAGGATGGCGATGACGATGGCCATGACCGCCCACAGCGTATGGCGGAACGAAGCCATGAACGGCGTCACGTCCTGCTGGAACTCGAACACGCCGTCGACTGCCTTGCCCTCGCCGAAAATCGGCACATAGCTGGCGAGCAGCCAGGGTTCCGTACCGGGACCGTCAATAGCTTCCCGGTCGTTACGCCGGATGAGTTCACTGAAGACAACGCCGCCGAGTGCCGACTTGAAACCAGGATGATAGAGGCGGACCTCGCCAGCCAGTGCCGGATCGCTGGAAAAAATCGGTGCACCGAGGCGATTGTAGATATTGACCTGATCCACCGCGGTGCCATGCAGCAAGGCGACGATGCCGGTCTGCAGTGCCTGTGTCTCTTCCGCATCGTCGGGCAGCGCCCGTTCCTTGCCGACCGATGATGCCATCAGACCGGCCAGCGGTGGTCCGTACACGTTGTGCAAGACCTGCGCCATGGCGATATTGCGCTCTTCGGCCAGCGTCGTGATCTGGCGTATCGAGATTTCGCGGTACATCAGGCCGAGCAGGCCGACCGCCAATCCGATCAGGATCAGGCTGAGGGTGGCGAAATAGCGTGAGAGGTTGAACATGTTCGAGTGGCGGCGCCGGATCAGCTTATTCGATATCACGCAGGCGCGCCACCGCCTCCTCGACGCGACGCACGGCGATCACTTCCATGCCGGCGATCGCCTGCTTCGGGCGGTTGGCTTCGGGAATCAGCGCCCGGGTGAAACCCAGCTTGGCGGCTTCCTTGAGGCGCTCCTGGCCACGCGGCGCCGGGCGAATCTCGCCCGCCAGGCCAACCTCGCCAAATACAATAAGTTTCGCCGGTAAAGGTTTATTTTTCATGGATGAAGTGATCGACAGGAGAACTGCCAAATCGGCTGCCGGTTCGCTAATTTTGACCCCGCCGACGGCATTGACGAAGACATCCTGATCGAAGCAGACGATTCCCGCATGACGGTGCAGCACCGCCAAGAGCATCGCCAGGCGCTGGGCATCAAGACCGACCGTCAGCCGCCGCGGGTTGCCGTGGGCGGCATCGACCAGCGCCTGAACTTCGACCAGCAGCGGACGTGTGCCCTCCTGCGTCACCATCACGCAGGATCCGGCGACATCCTGCCCGTGCTGCGACAAGAACAGCGCCGACGGGTTGTTGACCCCCTTCAGACCCTTGTCGGTCATCGCGAAAACACCGAGTTCGTTGACTGCACCGAAGCGGTTCTTGACCGCGCGCACGAGCCGGAAACTGGAATGGGTGTCGCCCTCGAAGTAAAGCACGGTATCGACGATGTGTTCGAGCACCCGCGGCCCGGCCAGTGCGCCATCCTTGGTCACATGGCCGACGAGAATGATGGTGATCCCCGACTGCTTGGCCAGCCGCGTCAGCTGGGCGGCGCATTCGCGCACCTGTGCGACCGACCCGGGAGCGCTCGAAAGCTGGTCCGACCACAGGGTCTGAATCGAATCGATGACCGCAACCTGCGGCTGCTCGGCCTGCAGCGTGGCCAGGATACGTTCGAGGTTGATTTCCGCCATCAGCGGCAAGGCGCGGGTTTCGAGGCCGAGACGGCGGGCGCGCAGCGCCACCTGTTCGCCCGACTCCTCACCGCTGACGTACAGCACCTTGTTGGTCCCTGCCAGCAGCGACAATGCCTGCAACAACAGCGTGCTCTTGCCGATGCCGGGGTCGCCGCCGATCAGCACGACACCGCCGGCCACCAGGCCGCCGCCCAGCGCGCGGTCGAACTCGCCGATGCCGGTGGCGATGCGTTCGGTCTCGCGCGCCTCGATTTGCGAAAGGTTCACCGGACGCGCGCCCGGCGCCAGCGATTCGAAACGATGCCCACTGACCTTTTCGGCGACGCTCTCGACCAGCGTGTTCCATTCCCCGCAACCGGGGCATTGGCCCTGCCATTTCGGACTCGTTGCGCCGCACTCGCTGCAACTGTAGATCGACTTGCTTTTTGCCATGATGCGTCGAGGATACCTTACAAGTGGCCGGCCGGCGCGCTCCTAGGCAACGGCTTCGACCGGTACCCGGGGTGCCAACGCGCAGAACAGTTCGTAGGCGATGGTGCCGGCGGCACGCGCGACCTCGTCGGCCGGCACCTGCCCGGCTGCCCCGTTACCCCATAGCGTGACCGGCGTTCCGACCCCGGCTTCGGGAATATCGCTGATGTCGCAGGCCAGCATGTCCATCGATACCCGACCGAGGGTGCGCGTCCGGCGCCCCGCCACGGCAAGCGGCGTGCCGCTCGGCGCGTGACGCGGATAGCCATCGGCGTAGCCGCAGGCGACGATGCCGATCCGCATCGGACGCTCGGCGACAAAGGTACCGCCGTAACCGACCCGGTCGCCCGCTGCCAGGCTCTGCACGCCGATGATCTCGCTGTCCAGCGCCATGACCGCCTGTAGCCCGAGTTCTTCGGCGCTCTGGTCGGCGAACGGGCTGGAGCCGTAAAGCATGATCCCCGGCCGCACCCAGTTGCCGTAGGCTTGCGGATAACGCAACAGGGCCGCTGAATTAGCCAGGCTGACCGGTCCCGGCCAGCCCTCGGCCAGCTCGGAGAAGCGCTCCATTTGCCCGGCGCCGCCGCGGCCGCCATCGGCTTCGGCAAAGTGTGTCATCAGGGTCAGGTCGAGCCGTTTGACACCGACCAACATTTTTCGGGCTTTTTCCAGGTCGACCGCAACGAAGCCGAGACGGTTCATGCCGGTATTGAGCTTGAGATAGATCGCCAGCGGCGCATCGCGCGGAACCGTGGCAAGTAGCAATTCGAGCTGTTCGAGGCAATGAACGACGGTGGTCAGACGTTGCTCGACGACAGCCCGCGCATCGCTGGCGCTGAAAATGCCTTCGAGAAGCAGGATCGGCTGGCTGACCCCCGCCTCGCGCAGAGCGACGGCGTTTTCGCATTCAAGCACGCCAAAGCCGTCGGCGCTGTCGCGCAGCGCCTCGACCGCCCGCGACTGACCATGGCCGTAAGCATCTGCTTTGATAACCGCCCACGCCCGGGCGTCGGGTGCCAGATTCTTGGCCAGCCGGTAGTTATGCGCCAGCGCGCCACGCGAAATGCGCGCGCGAATCGGCCGTGAGGTCGTCATGCTAGATGCTCTTTCAGGCGCTGACGGGCGAACTGAACGAAGGTCGTAACCAGCCGCGAGCGGAAGCGCTCTTCAAGCTGGACCAGGAAGATGCTGCGGCGCAGCGGCGGGTCGAGCGGAATGGCCAGCAACAGGCCGAGTTTGAGTTCCTTGTCGACAGCGGCGCGCGACACGATGGCGAAACCCAGGCTCGTCGCCACCACCGCCTTGAGCGCCTCCTGGCTGCCCAGTTCCATCTGCATCTTCAGATCGTCCACGGCCACCTTGTTGGCGCGGAAGTAGTTGTCGACGATGTCGCGGGTTCCCGAGCCTGGCTCGCGCGACAGGTATTCGTAATCGACCAGCGCGCGCGGCCCCACCTTCTTCAGTTCGGCCAGCGGATAACCCGGCGCGCAGATCACCGTCAGTTCGTCCTCGCAGCAAACCTCGCAGGTCAGGCCGGGCAGCTTGACCGGCGCGTCGACCAGGCCGACTTCGAGGCTGTGGTCGGCGACGCGGCCGGCAATCGCTTCCGAATTGGCAACGATCAGGCGCGGCCTGGCCTGTGGATGACTGGCATTGAACTCGGCAAGAACCTCCGGCAGCAGGCTTTCGGCGATGGTCGTACTGGCGCCGATCAGCAACAGCCCACGCATCTCGCCGGTCATTTCGGCAAAGCGGGTATCCATTTCATCCGACAGCTCAAGAATCCGTTCGGCATAGGACAGCGCCAGCTCGCCGGCCTGCGTCAACGTGATGCTGCCATGGCGGCGTTCGAACAGGCGCGTGTTGTATTGCTCCTCGAGCTGGCGCACCTGGAACGTGACCGCCGGCTGGGTCATGAACAGGGCATCGGCCGCCCGGGTAAAGCTCAGATGCTTGGCTACCGCATGAAAGACCTGCAAGCGCCGGTCTGCCATTGTTTCTCTCCTTGTCGAACACGTCCGCTATTCAATCACAACCAGCCGCCGGCTGACCAACAGAGAACGCTGAAACAGCCTGAAAATGGCTGGTTTTCTGGCGTCGACCGTAACGTTCGCCGGCTTGTCTAGTCACAATTCCGTGGTATAACCTGCGACCAAAAGCAAACAACGAGACCTGAGTTCACGTGCCTTTCGGCTTCTACATCATCATGGCCGCGCAGTTTTTTTCCGCGCTGGCCGATAACGCACTGCTGATCGCCGCCATCGCCGCCCTGCGCGAAATGAATGCGCCGTCCGCGTACGAACCCCTGCTCAAGACTTTCTTCACGGTCTCCTATGTCGTCCTCGCTGCATTCGTCGGCGCCTTCGCCGACTCGATGCCGAAGTGGCGGGTCATGTTCATCAGCAACGCGATCAAGATCGTCGGCTGCGCCATGATGTTCTTCATGGTTCATCCACTGCTCGCCTACGCCGTCGTCGGCCTTGGCGCCGCCGCCTATTCGCCGGCCAAGTACGGCATCCTGACCGAATACCTGCCGCACCGCCTGCTGGTCGTCGCCAACGGCTGGATCGAGGGTCTGACAGTCGTCGCCATCATCCTCGGCGTCGTCATCGGCGGCATGCTCATCACCCCGAGCGTTGCCCAGTCGCTGCTTGCTTTCGACTTTCCGCTGATCAACACAGGCATCGATACCGCCGGCGAAATGGCCATCGCCATCGTCGGCATCTTTTATCTGATCGCCGCGATCTTCAACCTCTACGTGCCTGATACCGGCGTCGATCACAAGCCGCTCAAGAAGAATCCGCTCTATCTGGTCCACGAATTCAACCACTGCCTCGCCCTGCTCTGGCGCGACAAGCTGGGGCAGATTTCGCTGGCCGTCACGACGCTGTTCTGGGGCGCTGGCGCGACCCTACAATTTATCGTCATCAAGTGGTCCGAGGTGGCACTCGGCTTCGACCTCTCCAAATCCTCGATGCTGCAAGGCGTGGTCGCCGTCGGCGTCGCGATCGGCGCCGTCGCTGCCGCCAAGTTCATCACCCTGCGCAAATCGGTCCGCGTCATTCCGCTCGGCATCGCGATGGGCCTGATCGTCCTGATCATGAATTTTGTCCACCATGTCTGGCTGGCGATCCCGCTGCTGATCTTCATCGGCGCCCTGTCCGGCTTTTTCGTCGTGCCGATGAACGCACTGCTCCAGCATCGCGGACATATCCTGATGGGTGCCGGACACTCGATCGCCGTCCAGAACTTCAATGAGAACCTGTCAATCCTGGTCATGACCGGGCTTTACTACGTCATGATCAGGAATGATGTCTCGATCTACGTCGTCGTCACCCTGTTCGGCTTCTGCGTCAGCGGGTTGATGTACCTGATCCGCCGCCGCCATTTCGCCAACCAGCGTGAAAACGACGACGTCCGCCACCTGGACGACAGCGCCCATCACTAGCCAAATCGGCTAGAAAGGCAGTTCGCTGCCGCCGGTGGCGAGCGTCTCGCGCAGGCAACGCCGCGCAAACAGAAGATCCTCCCAGGCCTTGGCCTTCTCCGGCAGGTTACGCAGCAAATAAGCCGGGTGATAGGTAACGACAACCGGGATGCCCTGATACTCGAAACGCCGGCCACGCAGTGAGGCGAGCGAACTATCGTCATGCAGCAGCGAATGCACGGCAGCCTTGCCGAGCAGGACGATGACCTTTGGCCTGAGCAAGGCAATCTGGCGCTCCAGCCACGGCCGGCAGGCAGCCATTTCGCCGGCCTCCGGTGTCCGGTTGCCGGGCGGCCTGCATTTGACGGCATTGCCGATATAGACCTTGTCGCCACGCGCGATGCCGAGTGCGACGAGCATGTTGTCGAGCAGCTTGCCGGCCTGGCCGACGAAGGGTTCGCCCTTGATGTCTTCCTCGGCACCCGGCCCCTCGCCGATAAAAAGCCAGTCGGGTTCGCGGTCGCCAACCCCGAGTACCGCCTGCTTGCGCTGTTCGCACAAGGGACAAGCCCTGCATTGGGCGACCCGGGCGGCCAAATCCGGCCAATCCAGGGCGTCGACCGCAACATCCGGCGGCGCCGGTTTGGTTGCCGGGGCGGCAATCTCCAGCTCGTCCGTCACCGCTGGTGCCGCTTGTGCTATGTCGTTTTCGCCACTCGGTCCGACAACAGGGGAGTCGCGCAAACGCCAGAGCGGCGTAATGCCCATCTCGACCAACATTTGTTCGCGAGTCAGCTTCATTGCAGATCCTTGTCAAACAGCAGAGCATCCTCGCGCCCGGCGTCGGTCGGATAATAAGCACGGCGCACCGCGACCTGCGTGAAGGCGAAGTGCCGGTAAAAATCGATCGCCTGCCGGTTCGAGCGCCGGACTTCGAGCAGCAAGCGGACGGCGCCGGCCGAACGTGCCTCATCGATGATCTGCCGCAGCAGCCGCGCACCGTGCCCCTGGCCCTGATGGCGCCGGTCGACAGCGATATTGAGCAAATGCGCCTCATCGACCACGGTCATCACCACCGAGAAACCGATGATTTCATCGTTTGAACGCAGTACCCGGCAAGCGTGGCCGGCGGCCAGCGAATCGACGAAGTTGCCGCGCAACCAGGGATACGCCTGCACTGATGCTTCGAGCGCAGCCACCGCATCGAGGTCGGTTTCCATCATCGCCACCGCAAGCATCTCCCGGGCATTCACGCCTTGCCCCCGGCTGCCAGCCGTTCGCGAACCGTTTGCGCCACCTTGTTCCTGACATACAGCGGCGCCGCCAGTGCCGGATCGACAGCGGCACCCTGCTGCAACCGGTATGCGGCCAGCCGCGCAATCGCCGCGGCCTGCGGCAGCACCTCGAGCTGCAACGTAAAACCGGCAGCGCGCAGCCGCTGCGCGAGTTCTGGGTAGGCGACAAGCGCGTTGCCGCAGGCCACCCAGCCACCGGTCACCGGCAGTGCGATGGTGGCCGGCGGCCCGACCCGTATCTCGCCTTGCAATTCGAGGACGCCGTCATTCTGTTGGTAAGCTGCCGAGTAAACTTCACCCATGCGGGCATCGAGCAGGCTCAGCACCCTCGCCGCACCGACAGTTTCCGCCATCGCTTCGAGTCCGCAAACCGGCACCACCGGCAGGTCGGCGCCAGTCGCCAGCCCCTGGGCAAGGCCGCAGGCGACGCGCAGGCCGGTAAAGGCACCCGGTCCGGCGCCGAAGGCAATGGCATTGAGCTGTGCGAAAACGACGCCATGAGCGGCCAGCAATTCGCGAACGAGCGGCAACAGCGTTTCGGAATGCGGACGCCCCGGCAGGCAAATGCGCTGCTCGACCGCACCGTCCTGCCAAAGCGCACAGGTGCCGAAATCGGTCGAGGCTTCGATGGCGAGTATCTTCATTCACGGCATTTTACCGGAGCGCCGCCAAAGCCACTCATCCGGAAGCCGACCGTTCAGCGCCGCCCGCCGCCTTGTCCGCGCCCACCCCCGCCTCCACGCCCGCCACCGAACTGCTGGCCATGCCCGCGCATTTCGTTGCGCATCTGCTGGCGGTCTTCCTGCGGCATCTGCTGGCGGCGCTCGTCGCGCATCTGCTGGCGGTCTTCCTGCGGCATCCGCTGCCACTGGTCGCGCATTTCCTGGCGCATCTGGCGGCGCTGCTCAGGCGGAATCTGGGCGTGCGCGATCCCGGCTGTCCAAGCCGTCAGCACGATCAACACACCCATGATCATCCGCCTGCGATCCATCATCACCACCTTTTTATTGATACGTTTCAATTGTCGCACCGCTGCGACCGGGCATCCGTATGGTCCGTCAGCGTGCTTTGTAACAACTTGTTTCTGTCATTGCCGCGGAAAAAGCTTGTTACCATTAACACCATGCCAATGTTCGCCACCGGATTATCCTGCGCGCCATGAACGACAGACAACACCGCATCCTCGTCGTCGACGACGACAGCCGCCTGCGCGACCTGCTGGTCCGCTATCTTGGCGAACAGGGCCTCGAGGTCAAGGCCGCCGCCGATGCACCGCAGATGGACAAGTTGCGGACGCGCGAACATTTCGACCTGATCGTCCTCGACCTGATGCTGCCCGGCGAGGACGGCCTGACCATCTGCCGGCGCCTGCGCGGCACCGGCGACGCGACGCCGATCATCATGCTGACCGCCAAGGGCGAGGAAGTCGACCGCATCATCGGTCTCGAAATGGGCGCCGATGACTACCTGCCCAAGCCGTTCAACCCGCGCGAACTGCTGGCCCGCGTCCATGCCGTGCTGCGCCGGCAGCAAGCCGCCCCCCCCGGCGCGCCCGAGGCCGGCGAAGGCACCATCCGTTTCGGCAACATCGAGGTCGACCTCGCTGCCCGCAGCCTCAAGCGCGGCGACGAGCTGCTGGCATTGACCACCGGCGAATTCGCCGTGCTCAAGGTATTGCTCCAGCACCCGCGCCAGCCGCTGTCGCGCGACAAGCTGATGGCGCTCGCACGCGGCCGCGAGCAGGGACCGTTCGACCGCGCCATTGACGTTCAGGTATCACGCCTGCGCAAACTGATCGAGAAAGACCCGGCCCAGCCCCGCTACCTGCAGACGGTGTGGGGCTTCGGCTACGTTTTCGTACCGGACGGCAACGAACAGCAATGATGCCGCGCACGCTGCTGGCGCGCACCTTCCTGCTGCTGGCAGCGCTTGTCATCCTGACCACTACGGCCTGGCTGAGCCTGTTCCGCTACATCGAAGCCGAGCCACGCGCGCGCGAAACGGCGCAACTGGCGGCTTCCGCGGTCAACCTGATCCGGGCGGCTCTTTTTGCCGCCGCCCCGGAAAAGCGCCCGGCACTGTTCAGTGACCTGTCGCGCCGCGAAGGCATTCGTCTGCTGCCCGCCGAGGCGGACGACCGCATCGAGCCGATGCCCGATTCGCGTTTTCACAAGCTGATCCAGCGCGAACTGGCGACGCTGATCGGTCCGCACACCCGGGTCGCAGCCGAAGTCGACGGCGTCTCCGGATTCTGGGTCAGTTTTCGGCTCGACGAACACGATGAGGACGAATACTGGCTGATTCTGCCGCGCGAGCGCGCGACGCGCAGCATTGCCGGCAGCTGGCTGATCTGGGGGCTGCTGGCGCTGCTCCTGGCGCTTGCCGTCGCCTGGCTGATCGCTTCGCGCATCAGCCGCCCGCTCAAGGCGATGGCCGATTCGGCAAAGGAGGTTGGCCACGGCCAGTGCCCGCAGCCGCTGCCGGAATCCGGGGCCGAGGAAATGCGGCTGCTGGCCAGCGCCTTCAACACCATGGCCAGCGACCTCGAAAGGCATGAACAGGACCGCTCGGAAGTTCTTGCCGGGATCTCGCACGACCTGCGCACCCCGCTCACCCGCCTGCGCCTCGAAGCCGAGATGAGCGTCGCCGACGAAGCGGCCCGTCAAGGCATTGTCGACGACATCGAGCAGATGGAAGCCGTGATCTCGCAATTCATGGATTACGCGCGCACCGAACTCGGCGAAACGCCGGTCGCGACCGACCTTGCCGCCCTGCTCTCCGGCATGGTCGAACGCCTGCGCCAGCGCGGGCGACCGATCAGTTTCACCGCCGACGATCTACCCGATCTGCCGCTGCGCGCGCGCGCCCTGACCCGGGCGGTCACCAACCTGATCGATAATGCCTTGAAATACGGCGGCGGCGAAGTTTCACTGAATTTGAAGAAGCAGGCCGGCGAAGTCTGGATCGAAGTCGGCGATCGCGGCGCCGGCATCCCGGAGAGCGAAGCCGAACGCCTCAAGCGCCCCTTCACGCGGCTCGACAGCGCCCGCAGCAACGCCACCGGCACCGGTCTCGGGCTGGCCATCGTCGAGCGCATCGCCCGCCTGCACGACGGGCGGCTCGAACTGCTGCCCAATCCTGGCGGCGGACTGCTGGCGCGGCTGGTGATCGCCTGCCGGACGTAACCTGGCGCAGCGGAGGCGCTTCAAAAGATTTGCAGTCCAGGCTCGGTTGGAGCGCGACCATTCAGTTCCTGCGGCCAGTCGGATTTGACAGACTGGCTATCAGTTTCGGATCTGAATCAGCTTTCCACTATCCGTTAGTAAGTAGATCCAACCGTCCGGCCCCTGCTCCACGTCACGAATGCGCTCAGCCAAGTCCGCGAATAGTCGCTCTCTTGCGACCTCGGTATTTCCATTCAGCTCTATTCGCCAGAGCGCCAACCCTGCCAAAGCGCCCATGAAAACATGACCTTGCCATTGTGAAAATCCATTGCCCGTATAAAATATCAGACCAGATGGAGCAATGGATATTGGAATCCAATAGCTTGCGGGTTCAATGTAGGCAGGAGCATGAATTCCCCCGCCAATCCAGCATGTACCGCCAACTGGCGATCCGTAGGGGCAGCCATAGCTCACCAATGGCCAACCATAGTTGCCACCCGGCTGAACAAGATTCAATTCGTCGCCACCTTGAGGGCCATGTTCATTGATCCATAGGGCATCTCCACCGGGGCGAATTGCCGCGCCTTGGGGGTTACGATGCCCATAGCTCCATATCTCGGGCCGCGCACCAACAATGGCTGGATTGTCTCCGGGAACACTGCCGTCGCGGTTGATTCGCACGACTTTTCCAAGCGTGGTGGAAAGATCCTGTGCGGGGCTTCCCAACTGACGTTCTCCCAGCGTAATGAACAAAGTCTTGTCCCTACGGAATGCCAGCCGCGAGCCATAGTGCCCAGTGCCAAGCACTTTAGGCACTTGCCGATAAATGACTGTTACATCCTTCAATTCGCCGTCGACCAAACGTCCGCGGGCAACAGCAGTACCGAACAGATTGGTTTCCGGACCAATGCCCGCTTCGGCATAAGACCAGTAGACCCATGGGTCCGTCGCAAAATCCGGATCCAGGGCAACATCGAGCAACCCACCCTGGCCGGCGGCAACCACATCAGGCACGCCCGAAATCGTCTGCTCTATGTTCTTCCCGTCAGAGCTCAAGACGATAAGAGTCCCGCCCTTCTGGCTTACCAATAGCCTGCCATCAGGCAAAAAAGCCATGCCCCAAGGAGCATCCAGCCTCGAGTTCAGTACAACTGCCTTGGGTTCGACGATTTTCGGCAGCTCCGCTGCTGACGATACAGAGGAAGGGCTGGCAGATGACCCGGGCGGAGAAATCCGGATTGAACTATCTCCGCTTTTCCCGTCGCCATTACACGCAATCAGTGTACTCAAGGCCACGACCAACAGTGAGTTACGAAGTCCTATAGCCAACGCATCACCTCTCAGACCGATCATCCACTAGGGCAGTCTAATTCCGCTTGAGGATTCAATCAAAATTCCTCCAACCTGCGTTCATCGTCTACCGCTTAACGAGAACTCGGCAAGCGTCTGGTAGAAAGCGCCGCTGGCCGACAATTGCGATCGCACCAGCACAAATTTCTTGCACCGCCAAGGCAACCTCTGGCCGGGTGGCAATGGCGCGCCGAGCGCCTTCACCTTGTGCGCCAGGGTCACATGCGGGGTGAAGTTCCGGTGCGCATCGGCGACATCGAATCCCGTGGCCTGCAACGCGGCCCCCAGTGCGCTTGCAAGTTCGACAAGCGCCAGCGGAACGACACTGCAGCCGGCCCAGAAAATCCGGTTGTGATGCCAGAGGCCGAACTGATCCAGCGTCAGATCGAAAGCTTCGGCGTGCACATTCCGGGCCGCGGACTCCAGATCAGGCAGTCGTTCGACCGGCACATCGCCGATGAAAGCGAGGGTCAGGTGGATGGTTTCACGCCGCGTCGCTTTTCCGCCGGCTTGTGCGGCGAAGGAATCGGCGACGGCTGAAAGTTGCCACGCGACTTCCGTTGGCGGCCACAGGGCGAAGAAGACGCGAGCCATCGGCGCGCGCGGGTTGACTTGCCGGCGCTCAGCCGGCACGTTCCACCAGCACCACGGCCTGCGCCGCGATCGCTTCCTGGCGCCCGAGGTAGCCCAGCGCCTCGTTGGTTTTACCCTTGATATTCACGGAATCTGGCGAAATTCCGAGGTCGACCGCAACATTCGCCACCATCGCCACCGCGTGCGGCGCGATCTTCGGCTGCTGGGCGATGATCGTCGCGTCGACATTGACCGGCCGCCAGCCGCTTTCTGCGAGCAGCGCGACGGCGGCGCGCAGCAGCACCCGGCTGTCGGCACCCTTGTAGCGCGGGTCGCTGTCGGGAAAGTGGCGGCCAATGTCGCCCAGCGCGACGGCGCCGAGCAGCGCGTCGGTGATCGCATGCAGCAGCGCATCGGCGTCGGAATGACCGAGCAGGCCGGTTTCATGGGGAATTTCGACGCCGCCGAGGATCAGCTTACGTCCGGCGACCAGTCGATGAACATCATAGCCCTGCCCGACCCGGAAATTCATTTGCGTCCCCTCAGTATCATCGCTGCCAGCGCCAGATCGGCCGGATAGGTTACTTTCAAATTGGTCGTGTCGCCGCGCACCAGCTTCGGTTTGTGGCCCAGCGCCTCGATCGCGCCAGCCTCGTCGGTCACGCTGCGGCATTGTGCGAGCGCGTCGCGCAATAGGCCATAGCGAAACATCTGCGGTGTCTGCGCCTGCCACAGGCCATCGCGCGGCTCGGTTGAGGCCACGCGCTGTTCGCCGTCGGCACGCTTGAGCGTGTCGGCGACCGGCACGGCGAGGATGCCACCGACCGGGTCGGTGGCCAGTTCGGCGAACAGCGCGCCAAGCATATCCCTGCTCAGGCACGGGCGGGCGGCATCGTGCACCAGTACCCAGTCATCGTCGGCGGCAACCATGGCCGCCGCCTTCAGTCCGTTGCTGACGCTGTCGGCGCGGGTTGCACCGCCGCAGCGCAAGGTTTCCAGCTTGGGGCCAAGATCCGACCAGTTATGGCGATCCCATTCTTCATCGTCGGGAGCGAGCACCACCCAGACGCGCTCGATGTCAGGGTGGGCCACCAATGCCGCCAGCGCGTGATAAATGAGCGGGCGCGCCAGCAGGTTGAGATACTGTTTTGGCTTCTCCGAACCGAAGCGTGAACCGCTGCCGGCAGCGGGAACGATTGCGTAATGGCGTGGCATGGCTTAATTTTACTTAATATAGAGACGTCTAGAGGAAAACCATGAGTTTCGTCGCTCCTGAACTGGCGGCACCGGTCGAGGCTTTTGCCACTGCACTGGGCATCGGCTTGCTCGTCGGCATGGAGCGCGAACGCCGTCCAGACTCGGCGGCCGGTCTGCGCACCTTCGCACTGGTCGCCATGCTCGGCTGCCTGTTCGCCCTGTTGAGCGAAAAAACCGGCGGTCCATGGGTGCTGATCGCCGGCCTCGTGGTCATTGCTGGCGCCATGGTGGCGTCCAATTTTTCGGCACAACACGAAGAACAGTACCGCGGCTTCACCTCGGAAGCGGCCATCATCATTATCTACGGACTGGGTGCCGCAGTCTGGTTCGGCTATGCCACGCTGGCCGTCATGCTGGCCATTGCGACGACGGTGCTGCTGTACTTCAAGGCCGAACTACGCCAGCTCAGCGAGCGGCTGACTCCCAAGGACATCAATTCGATCCTGCAATTCGCCGTGCTCTCGCTGGTCATTCTGCCGATTCTGCCGAACACTGACTTCGGCCCCTACAACGCGATCAACCCCAGGCAAATCTGGTGGATGGTGGTGCTGATCTCCGGCCTTGCGCTCGGCGGCTACATGGCCCTGCGCATCATCGGCGCCCGGCACGGCGCTGCTGTCCTCGGCATCTTCGGTGGCCTCGCATCGAGCACGGCAACGACCATGATGTTCTCGCGCCACGCCAGCGAACACGGGAACCTGGTGCGCATGGCCGGCATCGTCATCCTGATTGCCAACGTGATGGTCATGGTACGCCTCGGGATCGTTTCCGGCATCGTCGCCCCGTCGCTGATCGTTCCGATAGCCATCGTCTTCGCCTGCGGCATCGTGCCGGGTGTGACCATGGCACTCTATGGCTGGAAAATCCTCAGCGCGGCCGGCGATCTGCCGATGCCCGAAGTCAAGAACCCGACCGAACTGAAGACCGCCATTTCCTTCGGCCTGCTCTATGCGATGGTGCTGCTCGCCTCCGCCTGGTTGCAGGACATCGCCGGCAACAAGGGGCTTTTCGTCGTTGCCGTCGCCTCCGGTCTGACCGATGCCGACGCTGCCGTGCTGTCGGCGCTGCGTCTGTTCAATCTGGAAGCGATTTCGAGTGGCGAGGCGGTGATCGCCATCACGCTGGCGCTGGTGTCCAATCTGGTGTTCAAGATCGGCCTCGTCGTCAGCATCGGCGGCGGCAAACTGGCCCGTCATGCGCTACCTGGCCTGTTCGCCATCGGCGGCGGCCTGGCCCTTGGATTATTGTTTGTTTGAGGAATCGACCATGACCATGACCCGCCCTCCCGCGGTTGCCGGCGCGTTCTACCCCGGCAACCCGTCCATCCTCACCGCCACCGTCGACCGCCTGCTGGCGGAAACACCGGCCACCAACAGCGAGCAGCCGAAGGCGCTGATCGTTCCGCACGCCGGCTACATCTATTCCGGCGCGACCGCCGCCATGGCCTACGCGACGCTCGCGCCGTGGCGATCGCCCATACGCCGCGTCATCCTGCTCGGCCCGACCCACCGCGTTGCGGTCGACGGCATCGCATTGCCGAAAACCACGGCTTTCGCGACGCCGCTCGGCAGCATCCCGATCGACGCGAAAGCGGTGGCACAGCTCACCGAACTACCGCAAATCGTCGCCAGCGACCGCGTGCACGCCGATGAGCATTCGCTGGAAGTGCACCTGCCCTTCCTGCAGCGCATCCTCGACGATTTCACCCTGGTTCCGCTCGCCGTTGGCCACGCCACCCCGGACGAGGTTGCCGAGGTTCTCGACCGGCTGTGGGGCGGGCCGGAAACGCTGATCGTCATCAGTTCCGACCTGTCACATTTTCTGCCCTACGCTGCCGCCAACCAGGTCGATCGCGACACCTGCGCGCACATCCTGCAACTCGACGCCCGCATCCGTCCCGAGCAGGCCTGCGGCGCCTACCCGGTCAATGGTCTACTGCTCGCCGCACAACGGCGTGGCCTGATCCCGCATCTGATCCACCGCTGCAATTCGGGCGATACGGCCGGCGACCGGCAGCGCGTCGTCGGCTATGCCGCGTTCGCCTTTACGGAAGCGAAAAATGTCTGACCTCGGCACCACGCTGCTGACCCTCGCCCGCAACGCAATTGCCAGCCATTTTGGTCAGGCCGCGGCACCGGCTATCGACCTGCCCGAGCTGCACCAGTCCGGCGCCACCTTCATCACGCTTACCCAGCGCGGCCAGTTGCGCGGCTGCATCGGCAGCCTCGAAGCCTGGCGGCCGCTGCTTGCTGACGTCCAGGAAAACGCCCGCAATGCGGCCTTCCGCGATCCGCGTTTCGCGCCACTACGCGCCGAAGAGTTGCCCGTGACCCGCGTCGAGGTGTCGCTGCTGACACCGGCCGAATCCATGACTTTCACCGACGAAGCCGATGCCCTCGCCCAATTGCGCCCGGAGGTCGATGGCGTCATTTTCAGCGCCGGCAGACACCGTTCGACTTTCCTGCCGCAGGTTTGGGAACAATTGCCTGAACCCGCAGTGTTCCTCGCCCGTCTAAAACAGAAAGCCGGCCTGCCACCGAACTACTGGGGTCCCGATGTCCGGCTTGAACGCTATACCGTCAAGAAATGGAAGGAGCCAGCCCCATGAACGCCACGGAAACCCTGCACCCCGGCCGCTGGTGGCACGCCCTGCCCGACGGCCGCATCCAGTGCGACCTCTGCCCGCGCGACTGCCAGCTGCACGAAGGCCAGCGCGGCGCCTGCTTCGTGCGCCAGATGGTCAATGGCGCCATGCAGCTCACGACCTACGGCCGCTCCTCCGGCTTCTGCATCGATCCCATCGAAAAGAAGCCGCTCAACCATTTCTACCCCGGCAGCAGCATCCTCTCCTTTGGCACCGCCGGCTGCAACCTCGCCTGCAAGTTCTGCCAGAACTGGGACATTTCCAAATCTAAGGACATGGACCGCCTGATGGACGCCGCCAGCCCGCAGATGATCGCCAGCGCCGCCAGGCGCTACGGCGCCGACGCCGTCGCGTACACCTACAACGACCCGGTCATCTTCGCCGAATACGCCATCGACACCGCGCTCGCCTGCCGCGAACAGGGCATCCGCAACGTGGCCGTCACCGCCGGGTACATCCATCGCGAACCGGCTAAAGAGTTCTTCGCCGTCATGGACGCCGCCAACGTCGATCTCAAGGCATTTACCGACGCGTTCTACCACAAGCTGTGCGTCGGTCACCTGCAACCGGTGCTCGACATCCTCGCCTACATCCACCACGAAACCGATTGCTGGCTGGAAATCACCACCCTGCTGATCCCCGGCAGCAACGACAGCCCGGCAGAGATCAATGAACTCGCCACCTGGGTAGCAAAGGAACTCGGCCCCGACGTGCCGCTGCACTTTTCGGCCTTCCACCCCGACTGGAAGATGGGCGAAGTCCCGCCCACGCCGCCCGCGACCCTGACCCAGGCCCGCCGCATCGCCCTCGACGCCGGCCTGCACCATGTCTTCACCGGCAACGTCCACGACAGCGAAGGCGGCACCACTTTCTGCCCGAGCTGCCACGCCGCGCTGATCGTGCGCGACTGGTACGACATCCGCCGCTACGATCTGACCCCCGATGGCCACTGCCCGCACTGCCAGACCACCATTGCCGGCCGCTTCGGCAAAACGCTCGGCCGCGACGGCCAGGCCTTCGGCCCACGGCGCATTCCGGTACATCTCGGGACATGAGGCGTTATTCCCGCGTTTTGGAAAACCTGGAGGATCCAGCATCCATTTTTTTCTGGTGGCCGCGTCGCTGCGGCGGAAAACGCCACCAAGCAGCCACAACCAGCAGCCCGAACAGCGAGTAAGCCGCGATAAACACCCAAGCCGGCGCTTCGTAATAGAGGAAGCGTTGCAACCAGTACTCGAGGAAGCTGCCTTCGAAAATCGTGTCCTGCGCCATGGCGCGGAGCCACATCTCGAACGTGGTCAACGGACACGCTGCACCCAGCCAGGCCTCGGCGGCGACGACGGCGATGGTGCCCAGATGGATAAGCCTGAACCACAGGGCGTTGACCCACTGCCAGCCAAGCAGATTGCCAACAATTACGAGGACGAGGCCGCCGACCACGAACACGACGAAAGCGACGTGCAACGTGAGCACTACGTCAGCGAGTAGCCGATAGGAAAGCAGGTCGTTCATGCGAGATGGCAGAATTTACCGGCAAGATACCCGGACAAGTATTTCATCCAGGCTTTCCGTCAGCAAGTGCGTGCATCGGGGAGCCTGTCCGAAGCGGCTATAATCGGCGCCCCACCTCGCATCCACCCAGCCGTGTCTCAGCCCCACCCTCTGCTCGACCTCCCTGCCCTGCCCAAGCCCGGCGCCCGCGTCGATCTGCCGCCACTGGCCGGTTCCGCCGATGCCTTGGCATTGGCCGAACTGGCTGGCCGCAACAAGGGGCGCACGCTGGCCGTCGTCACCGCCAGCGCCGCCGATGCCCAGCGGCTTTTGGACGAGATTCCGTGGTTCGCGCCCGGCCTCAAGGCGCGTCTGCTGCCGGATTGGGAAACCCTGCCTTACGACCATTTTTCGCCGCATCAGGATCTGGTTTCCGAGCGCCTGGCAACGCTGTGGGCCGCGCTGCAGGGCGAGGTGGAAATCCTGCTCGTTCCGGCGTCGACCGCAGTCAATCGGCTGGCGCCGCCGGAATTCATGGCGGCCTACACCTTCGAGTTCAGGAAGGGCCAGAAGCTGGATGCCGAGAAATTCCGCGGCCAGGTGACGCTGGCCGGCTACGCGCATGTGACGCAGGTCGTATCGCCCGGCGAATATTCGATTCGCGGCGGCCTGATCGACCTTTTCCCGATGGGTTCGCAACTGCCTTACCGGCTCGATCTGTTCGACGACGAGATCGAGAGCATCAAGACCTTCGACGTCGACACCCAGCGCACCGTCTATCCGGTGCCGGAAGTCCGCCTGTTGCCGGCCCGTGAGTTCCCGATGGACGACAAGGGGCGCACGCATTTCCGCCAGGCCTTCCGCGAGCGTTTCGAGGGCGATCCGGCAAAATCCGGCATCTACAAGGATATCTCGACCGGCATCGCCAGCGCCGGCATCGAGTATTACCTGCCGCTATTCTTCGACGAAACCGCCACGCTCTTCGACTACCTGCCGCCGGATGCGCTGTTCGTCACGCACGGCGACGCGCCGGCCGCGATAGCTGCGTTCTGGAACGACACCCGCTCGCGCTACAACCTGTTGCAAGGCGATAAGGCACGGCCGCTGCTGGCGCCGGAAGAACTCTTCCTGACCGACGAAGCCTTTTTCACGGCGGCCAAGCGCTATGGTCGACTGGCAATTCCGGCCAAAAATGCCTGCGCTGCCGGAAAACTGCCGAATCTCGCCGTCGACCGGCGCAGCGACAATTCGTTAGGCGCACTGAAAAATCATCTCGCCAGCTTCGGTGGCCGCGTACTGCTGCTCGCCGAAACCGCCGGCCGCCGCGAAACGCTGGCAGCGATGTTTGCCGAGCACGGCATCAAGCCAGAAGCCAGCACCGATTTTGACGGCTTTATCAGCAGCGACGCCAAGCTGGCACTCGGTATCGGCCCGCTGCAAACCGGCTTTGCGCTCGACACACTGGCGTTCATCACCGAAACCGAGCTGTTCGCCGGCAGCCCGCGCCGAACCCGGCGTGAAGCGGCACGCAAGGCCAGTTTTGACAACTGGTTGAAGGACCTGACCGAACTCAAGGTCGGCGACCCGGTCGTCCATGAAAGCCATGGCATCGGGCGCTATCGCGGGCTGGTGCGCATGGATCTCGGCCTCGGCGAACAGGAATTCCTCGAACTGCACTACGCCAACGAGGCCAAGCTCTTTGTGCCGGTGGCGCAACTGCACGTGATCTCGCGCTATTCTGGCGCCGATCCGGAAAGCGCCCCGCTGCACACCCTCGGCTCCGGCCAGTGGGAAAAGGCCAAACGCAAGGCCGCCGAGCAAGCACGCGACACCGCCGCCGAGTTGCTGGCGCTCTATGCCGCCCGCGCCGCCCGTCAGGGCCACGCCTTCAGCTTTTCTGAAAACGATTACGAAGCCTTTGCCGACGGTTTTGGCTTCGAGGAAACTCACGATCAGGCGCAGGCCATCGCCGCCGTCATCGAAGACATGCGCTCTGGCAAGCCGATGGATCGGCTGGTCTGCGGCGATGTCGGCTTCGGCAAGACCGAAGTCGCCCTGCGCGCCGCCTTCTGCGCGGTGGCCGGCGGCAAGCAGGTCGCCGTGCTCTGCCCGACCACCCTGCTCTGCGAACAGCATTACCAGACCTTCGTCGACCGCTTCGCCGACTGGCCGGTCCGCATCGCCGAGATCTCGCGCTTCAAGACCGCCAGGGAATCGTCGCAGGCGCTGCAGGAACTGGCCGAGGGCAAGATCGACATCATCATCGGCACGCACAAGCTGATCGGGAAGGAGGTAAAGTTCAACCGACTTGGCCTCGTCGTGATCGACGAAGAACACCGCTTCGGTGTCCGCCAGAAGGAAACGCTGAAAGCGATGCGTGCCGAGGTCGATGTGCTGACCCTGACCGCAACGCCGATCCCGCGCACATTGGCGCTGAGCATGGAAGGTCTGCGCGATTTTTCGGTGATCGCCACCGCGCCGCAGAAACGCCTGGCCATCAAGACCTTCGTCAGCCGCTTCTCCGATGGCATCATCCGCGAAGCCGTGCTGCGCGAACTGAAGCGCGGCGGTCAGGTGTATTTCCTGCACAACGAAGTCGACACCATCGACAACATGCGGGAAAAGCTGGAAAAACTGGTGCCCGAGGCACGCATCGTCATCGGCCACGGCCAGATGAACGAGCGCGAGCTCGAGCGCGTCATGCGCGACTTCACCGGCCAGCGCGCCAACCTGCTGTTGTGCACGACCATCATCGAGACCGGCATCGACAACCCGCACGCCAACACCATCCTGATCAACCGCTCCGAGAAATTCGGCCTCGCCCAGCTCCACCAGTTGCGCGGCCGGGTCGGTCGCTCGCACCACCAGGCCTACGCCTACCTGCTGGTGCAGGACGAAAAGGCGATGACCAAGCAGGCGAAGATGCGCCTGGAAGCCATCCAGACCATGGAAGAACTCGGCTCGGGTTTCTTCCTCGCCATGCACGATCTCGAAATCCGCGGTGCCGGCGAAGTACTCGGCGACAACCAGTCCGGCGAGATGCAGGAAGTTGGTTTCAATTTATTCACCGACATGCTCAACCGCGCCGTCGCTGCACTCAAGCAAGGCAAGCATCTGGCTGCGCTCGACCTCACCGAACCGCTCGGTATCGGCACCGAGATCAACCTGCGTACGCCGGCTCTGCTGCCCGACGCCTATTGCCCCGATGTCCACGAGCGCCTGACGCTGTACAAACGCCTGGCCAATTGTGAGGCGGATGAGGAGATCGACGCGCTGCAGGAAGAACTGATTGACCGCTTCGGCGAACTGCCGCTGCAAGGCCAGTCGCTGCTTGCCACGCACCGCCTGCGCCTGCTGGTCAAACCGCTGCTGATCCAGAAACTCGACGCCACCAACGACCAGATCACGATCCAGTTCAGTGCGGAATTCACGAAGAATCCGCCAATCGAACCGATCAAGATAATCAATTTGATTCAGAAAAACCGGGCCTACAAGCTGGCCGGACAAGATAAAATCTCTCTTTTACGTCACTGCCCGACCCTGAACGACAAGGTTGGCGCAGCCAAGGACATGATTCGCCAGTTGAGCCACTAAAAACATGCGCACCCCCGACATTGAAAACGTAAACGTCGCCGCCTTCGACACCATGCCGACGCCGGAAGAAGTTCATTCCCGCCTGCCAATCAGCGCCAAGGCAACCAGGGTCGTCAGCCACGGCCGCGACCTGCTGCGCAAGATTCTCGGGCGCAAGGATCACCGCCTGTTCGTCGTCGTCGGCCCCTGCTCGATCCACGACCCGGTAGCCGGCCTCGATTACGCCCGCCGCCTGAAAAAACTGTCGGACGAAGTCGGCGACACGCTGCAGATCATCATGCGCGTCTATTTCGAAAAGCCGCGCACCACCGTCGGCTGGAAGGGCTACATCAACGACCCGTTCATGGACGACAGCTTCCGCGTCGATATCGGCATGGAAAAGGCGCGCCAGTTCCTGCTCGACGTCGCCGAAATCGGCCTGCCGACCGGCACCGAAGCGCTCGACCCGATTTCGCCGCAATACTATGGCGACTTGATCGCGTGGACCGCGATCGGCGCCCGCACCGCCGAATCGCAAACCCACCGCGAGATGTCCTCCGGCCTGTCGACGCCCGTCGGCTTCAAGAACGGCACCAGCGGGGATCTCGCCGTCGCCGTCAATGCCATCCTGTCAGCTTCCAAGCCGCACTCCTTCCTCGGCATCAACGGCCAGGGCCGTGTCGCCGTCGTCCGCACCAAGGGCAATCGCTACGGCCATATCGTGCTGCGCGGCGGTGACGGCCGCCCCAACTACGATACCGTTTCCGTCGCCATGGTCGAGCAGGCGCTACTCAAGGCCAAGCTACCGCCCAACATCGTCGTCGATTGCTCGCACGCCAACAGCTACAAGAAGCCGGAACTGCAGCCACTGGTCATGGCCGACATCGTCAATCAGATCCGCCTCGGCAACAAATCGCTGGTCGGCGTCATGATCGAATCGAACATCGAAGCCGGCAACCAGCCGATCCCGGCCGACCTCACGCAACTGAAGTACG
>CAZGPO010000008.1:0-22243 GCA_964527745.1 uncultured Dechloromonas sp. | reverse complement strand
AAATTGGCAAGCAATATAATTTACGGCCAAAATTCGCATACCCCTGATCTTGCCAGGCCAGACCGTGAAAATTAAGACCGAGCGTTTTTTTCCCTTGCTGGAAATGGAGGTGTTGCAGCAGTTTCGCCTGATCTATGGCTCATTGCGACAATACTTCCGGCTGGTCGAGGAGCGCTGCGGCATGCCGGGCTCGCAGATGTGGATGCTGCAGGAAGTGCAGCGCAGCCCGGAAATCGGGGTCGGCGAACTGGCGGCCCGTATCGGCGTTCATCAGTCGACGGCCAGCCTGCTGGTCGACAAACTGGTGGTCCAGGGCTACCTCAGCAAGAGTCGTCAGAACGTGGATTTGCGACGAGTCGGGCTGTGCCTGACCGAGCGCGGACTGGAAGCGCTGGCTGCCTTGCCGGGGCCGGCCGAGGGTATTCTGCCGGCCGCCCTGGCCGATCTGCCGGAGGTCGTGTTAAAAACTTTGCATATCAATCTTGATGAACTGATTCGTCATTTGCCGGGCAGGGATGATTCATGCACCGGCACGCCGCTTGCCGAAATGATCGAAAGCCGGAAGCTGCAAAATGAGTGATCCGCGCCGCCTGGCTGCCATGCTGGCAGCGTTTTTGATCACTGGTTGTGCGGCCATTGCGCCGGCTCCTGAAGTCGAGCAGGGCGCGAAGGCGCCTGATACCGTGACCATGCCGGCGCTGCCGTCAGGACCGCCGCCGCTGAGCGAGGCACAGGTCATCGCTGCGGTCGACATGGAAAACAGCCTGTTTTTCGACTCCGGCGTCACCGAGATCGACGCGGCAGGCATGGCGAAATTGCGCGTGCACGCCGAACGCCTGAAGGACGATCCGAAACTGCGCGTCAAGCTGATCGGCTACACCGATGAACAGGGCAGTCGTTCATACAATCTGGCGATTGCGGAAAAGCGGGTGCTTGCCGCCTACGAGGTGTTGCGCAGCTACGGGGTTCGCGCGCGGCAGCTGCAACGCCATAACATGGGGGGGGAGAAGGGGCGCAAGTCGTGTCGTTCGGTTGAATGCCGCAAGCTGATGCGGCGTGTCGAACTGGTCTACCTGGATTAAGGCGCGGCCACTCAGCCTTTTCGGCCGAACAGTCCGCGCACGGCTTCCTGCAGGTCGGCCGGCAGCACCACCAGCTTGGCGTTGTCCCGCTCTCCCAGACGCTCCAGCGCGGCGATGTATTTCTCGCCGAGCATGTAGGACATCGGCCCGGTCTGCTCGCCGATCGCTGCAGTGATGCGGCGGATGGCTTCGGCCGAGGCCTCGGCCAGCATGACTTGAGCGCTGGCGTCGCGCTTCGAGGATTCGAGACGCGCTTCGGCTTCGAGAATGGCCGACTGCTTGGCGCCTTCGGCACGGGTCACCACGGCTTTCCGTTCGCGCTCGGCGGCGGCTTGCATTTCCATCGCCTTCTGCATCGACTGCGAGGGTTTGATGTCCTGGATTTCGACCGATTTGACACTCAAACCCCAGTCGACCGCCTCGTCGGCGATGCTTTCGCGCAGCCGCGCCTTGATCTTGTCGCGCGACGACAGCGCCTCGTCGAGTTCCATCTCGCCGACGATCGAACGCAGCGTGGTCATGATCAGGTTGCGGATCGCTTCGGAGAAATCGGTCACGCCATAGACCGCCTTGACCGGATCGGTGACCTTGATGAAGGCGATGGCATTGGTCAGGATCACCGCGTTATCGCGGGTGATGACTTCCTGCTCCTGGACGTCGAGGATGATGTCCTTGGTCACCAGCTGGTAGGCAACCTTGTCGAGGTAGGGGATGACGATATTGAGTCCGGGCTTGAGCGTACCGTGGTATTTGCCGAGGCGCTCGACGATCCATTCCATGCCCTGCGGCACGATGCGCACCCCCTTGGCGACGGTGACGATGACGAAGGCGAGGATCGCCGCAGTGACGATCAGACCGGAATCCATGGGCATCATTTCAACCTCATTATGTCTTGCTGATTTTCAGAAAACTGCCTTCGACGGCCACGACCTTCACCCGCTCACCGGCCGCAATCGCCGTTTCGGCCATGCAGACCCATTCCTCGGAACCGAGCAGCGGCCGCTGAAAGCGCACCTTGCCACGCTGGAACGGGGCGACCGGGCTGACCAGCAGACCGATTTCACCGATCACGTCACCGTCGGCCGTGCCCGCCCTGGTCTTGACGAAGCTCTGCTTGAAAATGCGGAACCAGAGGACGACCATGGTAAGCGAAGCGAGTGTCCAGGTCGCCAGCTGCGCCGTCAGCGACAGGTCGACAGCCAGTGCCAGCAGGCCGACGAACAGCGCGCCAAGTCCGAACCAGACGATGAAGAACGACGGAATGAGCAATTCGGCGAGGACCAGCAGGATGCCGCCGACAATCCAGTGCCACCATTCGGGATGCATGTTGTGTCTCCTTGAGGCAACGAGTATTTCGGGTTTGTGCGGCAGGGTCAAGGCGCAATGTGGTTTTTACGTATATTTGGCGGTCGACCGCAGGAATTAGAATCCGTCCATGCCCACCGCCCTCCAACTTCTCCCCGACTTTGCACTGATCCTGCTCGGTGTCGGCATCCGGCGCTGGATGCATCTCGGCGACCATTTCTGGACCGGAGTCGAGAAGCTCGTTTATTTCATCCTCTTTCCGGCGCTGCTGATCAACGCCATCGTCAAGACCCGTCTCGATCTGGGGGCGGCGTTGCCGCTGCTGGCCACCGCCTTTGCCGCGATGCTGGGCGGCATGCTGCTGGCGCTGCTGCCGCGTCTGGTCATCAAAATTCCGCCGCTGACTTTCGCCTCCTTGTTCCAGTGCGGCTACCGTTTCAATTCCTACATCGCGCTGGCGATCGCCGGCATGCTCTACGGCGCTGCGGGCATCGCCACCATGGGGTTGATTGTCGGTGCCGCGGTGCCGCTCGCCAATCTGGTTTCGGTGTGGATGCTGGCGCGCCATGGCGAAGCCGGCCTGTGGCGCGAAGTGGCGCGCAATCCGTTGATCTGGGGCACCGCTGCCGGTTTTCTCCTGAACCTCGCCGGTTTCTTGCCGCCGCCGCCGCTCCAGGCCTTCCTCGGTCGGCTGGCTGATGCTGCGATCGCCCTTGGCCTGATCACCGTCGGCGCGGCGTTACGCCTGAACGGGACACCGGGCGTGCGCGGCTATTCGCTATGGCTGCTTGGCGTCAAGCTGGTCGCCCTGCCGCTGATCGCGGCCAGCGTCGGTGTGCTGCTCGGGCTGGATGCGATGAATTATCGGGTCGTGGTGCTGTTTGCCGCGCTGCCGACCGCGTCTTCGGCCTATATTCTGGCCATGCGCATGGGCGGCGACGGGCGCAGCGTCGCCTGGCTGATTTCGGCGACCACGCTGGGTTCGATGCTCACGCTGCCGCTGTGGGCAGCGTGGCTGAGCCACTGATTACTTGGTTGTGCGGCGGGCCGGCGCTTTGCGCGCCGCCGGCTTTTTCGCGCTGGCCGCCTGTTCGACGGCTTCGGCGGTAGCTTCTGCCGATTGCTGCATCTGGTCGCGCAATTGCTGCATCATTTGCCAGGGCCACATCGCGGCATCGGAAAATGCATTCTTTTCCGCGTCGACCGCAGCGCTCGCCGGGGCGGTCTGGACCGCAGCTTCCGGCGCCGTTTCCGGCGCCATCGCACGTGCCGATTCGGAGGCCATCTTGCTCATCGCCTGCACCGCACCGAGCGTCGTGCGCTGCATTTCGAGGCCCTGAATGGTCATCTGCAGCATCGACAGATTCATGCGCAGCCAGCCTTCGACCGCTTTCATGTCGGTGATGCGCTTGTCGAGTTCGTCGACATCGAAAGTCGGCGTCACCATGCCGGGCATCGAAACGCCCATGCCGCTCCACATGCTGCGCAGGAAAGCCAGCGGGTCATTCATGTTCTGGTTGTCATGAGACATGTTTTTCTCCGTGCGATTGTCTTGTCGCATCTTAAACCACTTTGACAGCAGCAATGTTAGATTGATAAACGAGAGAAACAAGGGGGTCGCGATGCTTAAAGTACTGGTCGTCGAAGACCACGCGCTGGTGCGTGAAGGCTTGGTGCGGCTATTGGCGCAACTCGAGGCCGGGGTCGTGGTGCGTGATTGTGCGGATTTCGATGCGGCGCTCAACTTGCTCGAAACCGAGGACGAAGTCGACCTGGTTCTGCTCGATCTTGCCTTGCCCGGGATCGATGGCTTTGTCGGCCTCGACATCCTGCGCCGTCGCTTTCCGGCGATTCCGGTGGTCGTTGTTTCCGCTTTCGACGACATGCCGACGATTACCCGGGTCATGAACCTCGGTGCTTCCGGCTTCATCCCCAAAGCCTTTTCCGGCGAGGCCTTGCTGGCTGCCTTGCAGCAGGTGCTGGCCGGCAATATCTTTCACCCGGACCGAATCGGTGAAGCTGCGCAGCTCGATGACGAGCAGCCGGTGCCGCCCGCCGCCAAGGGGGTCACAGCCGCCGATGTCGGGCTGACCGAGCGCCAGGCGCAAGTCCTGGCGCTGATGGTGCGCGGCCTTTCCAATCGCGAGATCGCAGAGCGTCTCGAATTGTCCGAGGGAACGGTCAAGATTCATGTGACCGCGATCTTCAAGACGCTTGGCGTCACCAGCCGGACTCAGGCGCTGGTGGCTGTCGCCCGCTACGGCATCGGTTTCGACAAGGTTTTCTGAATCTGCCCGAGCAGTGCACGCAGCTTGGCCGGGCGCAGCGGCAGCGAGAGCGGAAAAACGCCATCCGGCATGATGGTTTCCTTGGTGTCGACCAGCACGATGATCGGTATCGTTGGCGGACAGGCGGCCCGCACGGAATTCGCCAGGCTGGCCAGCGTGACCACGATGGTGGGGCGCGGGATGTCCGGAACCGGGGTGACGCTCGAAGGCTGCCAGCTAACTGCGTAATTCCAGGTGCGCATCAGCCCCATCGTCGACTGCAACTGGTCGCCAGGGCCGACGAGGTGAATCGCCACTTCGTTCCCGGCGGGTATCGGCATGGCATTCCCGGTTTCAGGGCGTGTTTTGGTCAGCAGCCCGAAAACGGTTCCGCGACCGCTGACCGAGCGTAGACGCACCTCAATATCCAGGGCCCGGGCCAGGCGATCGATGATCGACAACCCGAGACCAAGCCCCTTGCCTTGCTCGCGGGCCGGGTTGCCAACCTGGTAGAACTCGGTGAAGATCGCCGCCTGGTGTTCGCTGGCGATGCCGCGACCATTGTCGCGCACCTCGATCAGCACATCGGGACCGCGGCGCCGCGCGGCGACCAGGATGCGGCCACCGTTCTGGGTGTAGCGCAAGGCGTTGGAAAGCAGGTTGGCGAGCATCCGTTCGACCATTTGCGGGTCCGAGTCGACGCACAGGGCAGAGGGCCTGAAAATCAGCGTTTGCTGGCGGTCGACCGCAGCACGCCGGAACGCCGCAGCCAGGCGGTCGAACATCGGCTTCACTGCAAAAGTCCTGATTTCCGGCTTGATCCCGGCGACGTCGAGGCGAGATATGTCGAGCAGCGAATCGAGCATTTCGCCGAGCAGGTTGGTCGAAGTGGTTATCTGTTCGGACAGGCGCCCCAGTTCGTCCGTCCTGCCGCTGCGGATCTGGCGTTGGAGGTCGGCCGTGAACAGCGCGAGCGCATGCATCGGCTGCCGCAGGTCATGGCTGGCGGCGGCAAGGAAGCGGCTCTTGGCACGGTTGGCCTGTTCGGCCTCGTCCTTTTGGGTTGCCAGTTCGTTGGTCGCTTCCTTGACGCGGTCGGCGAGCTTTTCGTGGCTGCTCGCCAGTTCCCGGGTCATCGCCAGCATTTGCAGGACCTGGCGCCGGGCCAGCCAGGCGCCGAGGAGCAGAATCAGGGTGACGACGGCGACCAGCGCTCCCAGTTGTTCGGCACGCGAGCGCCAGCCGACGAGGAGGCTGGCCTCGGGCAGCACGGTAAGGACCTGCAGATCGCTGAAGCCGGGTACCGGCGACAGCGAGGCGATCAGCCCGTTGTTGCGCATCACGCCGGTGGCCGGCAGCCAGCCTTGCAGCTTGCCGCCGTAGAGCACGTCGCGCGCAGTGGCGCCGAGGGTCGGCGACTGCCTGCTGAGATCGGTCGGCCGACAGGTGGCGACGATCTGACCGCCGGCGTTGATGATCACCGACTCGAAGTCGTCGGCAAGGCGGTTGGACCAGCAGAAGTCCTGAAAATAACCGGTCTCGATGGCGGCGAAGGCGATGCCGGCGAAACCCTTGTTGGCATCGTTGATGCGGCGCGCCACGGCATAGGTGTAGCGTCCCGAATTGCGGCCGATGTAGGGGCCGAAGGTGGTTCTCATCTGTCCGGCCTTGAGCGCGGCGAAGTAGGGCCGGTCGCGGACGTTGATGTGCGGTGTCGGGAAATAGGTCGAAATGAAAAGTTGCCGGCCATCGCGGTCGAAGATGATCAGATCGCGCAATTGCGGCAAGCTGTGCGAGTGGCGGGCCGCCAGGTAATTCCAGCCTTGAACGGGCTGCCAGTTCGTCCAGTCATGTGTGTCTTCCGAAAGATCGATGGCAATCTCGCGCAGCAGGATGTCGACTGCCTCGAAGCTGCGTGCAGTGTGCTCGCCGATCATGATGCCGAAATGCTCGACCCGGAGTTCGCCAATTGTCAGCTCGCGTTCGCGGGATGCGATCAGGTCGCCGACATGGGCGGCGACCACGGTGAGCGTGCCGATCAGCAGGATGAGCAGGACCGCGAGGTCCGGGCGACGCTGGATCATCCCGGAAACGGGTAAAGGAACCAGGCGAGAGGCATGACGATGGCGTGCATGATGCGCCACGGCCACGGCTGACGCGCCAGCGTGGCGAAGACGAAGGAGACACCACCAATGGCGAACGCGGTTTCGCGCCACGGCATGGCCTCGGCGGTCCAGCCGAAATACGGCCAAGCCAGCGAAAGTACGAGGATGATCGCCGCCCCCTGCAGGGCCAGTTGGCGATAGGGTGTCAAGGGCATGCCCTGATTCTAAGCCATCAAGGCGCGGGCAGTACCTTTCCAGGATTGAGCAGGTTGTGCGGATCGAGCGCGGTTTTGAGCAGTCGCATGACGTCGACCGCAACGGCGCCATGTTCCGGGATCAGGTATTTGCGCTTGCCGAGGCCAATGCCGTGTTCGCCGGTACAGGTGCCTTCCATGGCGATTGCGCGTTCGACGACGCGCGTGCCGATCCATTCAGCTTCCGCCATGTCTTGCGGATTGTCGCGGTCGACCAGCACGACGAGGTGAAAATTGCCGTCGCCGACATGGCCGAACAGGGCAATCGGAATGCTGACCCGGGCGATGTCTTCGTTGGTCGCGGCGATGCATTCGGCGAGGCGCGAAATCGGCACACAGACGTCGGTCGGGAATGCGCGGCTGCCTGGCTTTAATTGCAGACAGGCGAAGTAGGCGTCGTGGCGCGCCTGCCACAGGCGGCTTCGGTCCTCCGGGTGGGTCGCCCATGCGAAGTTGGCGCCGCCCAGTTCGTCGGCGATGGCCTGCACGGTTTCCGCCTGCTCGGCGACCGCAGCCGGGCTGCCGTGAAATTCGAAGAACAGCGTCGGCGCCTCGGTCAGTGTGGTTTTGCTGAACCGGTTGATCGCCTGCAGCGAGAGCGCGTCGAGCAGTTCGATGCGGGCGACCGGGACGCCGAGCTGGATGGTCTGGATCACCGTCTGTACCGCCGAGTCGATGCTCGGGAAAGTGCACACGGCGGCCGAAATCGCCTCGGGAATCGGGTAAAGCTTCACTGTCAGCTCGGTCATGATGCCGAGCGTGCCTTCCGAACCGACCAGCAGGCGGGTCAGGTCGTAACCGGCCGACGACTTGCGGGCGCGGCCGCCGGTTTTCATGATGCGACCGTCGGCGAGTACGGTCGTCGTTGCCAGCACGTTGTCCTTCATCGTGCCGTAGCGCACGGCATTGGTGCCGGAAGCGCGGGTCGCAGCCATGCCGCCGAGCGTTGCATCGGCGCCGGGGTCGATGGGAAAGAACAGGCCGCTGCCCTTCAGTTCGTCGTTGAGCTGCTTGCGCGTGACGCCGGCCTCGACCACCGCGTCGCCGTCCTCGGCGTGAATGGCGATGACCCGGTTCATGCCCGAAAGGTCGAGCGAGATGCCGCCACCCGGCGCCAGCACATGGCCTTCGACCGAACTGCCGACGCCGTAGGGGATGATTGGTATGCCATGTTCGGCACAGAGACTGACGGTCAACGCGACTTCTTCGGTATTTTCAGCCATGACGACGCCGTCGGGCAGCGCCGGCTGATGGACCGATTCGTCTCGCCCGTGCTGCAATCGCTGCGATTCGCCACACGAGAAACGGGCGCCGAAATGCTCGGCCAGCGCCTGACGCAGCGTCTCCGGCAAGGGGGTGGCGGGACTGTGCTCAGCCATTGGACAGAAAGCGCGTGGCCTGGTCGAGGTCACCCTGGGTGCGACCGTCATAGAGCGCGTTGACGAACTTGCGCCAGACAAGGTCGGGTTCGCCGATCTGGAAGCCGTAGCGATGGGTCCCGGCGAACACAGTGTCTTGAACGCAGCGAACCTGGAGCAGGGCGGTTTCCTGGCGACCGAGCTGGATCACCGCGTTGAGCCAGGTGTCCGCCGGCACCGCCTGGCGGGTACTGGCACGAAAGCCATAGCGCGAAACCTCGCTGATTTCCATCATGAACGTTTTTTCGGCAGCGTCGACCGGCGACAAGCGCCCCGGGCATTTGACCGAGAAGCGCCGGTGCTGGCGGACGACGCGCTCGCGATCATCCTGTGACGGCGGCATTACACGCTGGTATTCGGGCAGATCGTAGATCATGTTCATCAACGTCTTCTTGCGCGCGCTCAGGTTGGCGAACACCTCGGTTTTCCGGTTGAAAAAATAGTCGATCAGTTCCGGGGTCATGACCGGATCGTTGGTCGTGTAGAAACGCCGGTTGGGCAGCTCGATATTGGGCAGGTGCATGGCCACGAAATAATGGTAAAGGTTGTGCCGGAGCGGTCGTTGGTCGTAGTACTTGCGCAGGATTTCCGGCGCGTGCTTGAGATCGAGCGTGGCGCCGACCGCTGGGGCGCCATTGACGAAATCGTAGCTGGGAACAACCTTGCCCGACAGGCGGCGGAAGAATAGTAGCGATTCGTAGGTTTCGATATACCGCGGATGAACCGCGATTACCAGATGCCGGGTATCGAAGAGAACGGTACAGTATTCATACAAAAACTTGATCAGCGGCAGCAGCACCATGCCGCGGAAACCCTGGAAAGCGGGATGGATGGCGAGTGCCGAAACCTCGGCGATATTGCCGCGCTTGGCGCGGACACTGGTCAGGTCAAAAATCCTTTGCAGCGGAAAACCGATGGCGCTTTCGCGAATCAGCGACAGCGTGCCGACCACCTTGCCGTCGAACATCGCGCACAGCGTCGTCGTCGTCGGCAGCGCATGGTAGATCGTCACGCGCATGCCGGAAGCGTCGGGCTTCATGAAGCCCTGGCTGACATAGACGTCGTGCAACAGGCGGAAGCAGGCTTCGAGTTCTTCCCGGGTCTCGGCAATCTTGAAGGTCAGGCGCGGACTGGGGGCCGGATCATAGTCGGCGAAAAAACGCAGGACGCGATAACGCTTGCGACGCGGAAGCACCATCAAAGCCTCACGTGTCGCCCGGTAGATGATATTCTTAACGAACTGTATCGGCCTCATTGCGAATGCCAGAATAATATGGCGCCCTGAAGCCATCATAGCACCTTGTTATTGACAGGACTTCGGCTGCTCCGGACAATCGACTGGCAGGCTTCGTACCATCCCCCCGACAACCCAGGAGAAAAAAACAATGCATGCCAGGCTTTCCGTCGTTGCCCTTTCAGTTGCTGCCGCTCTCGCTATGGGTGCCTGCGGCAAAAACGAAGAACCCAAAACTGCTGCCGCGCCGGCAGCGCCCGCCGCGCCGGCAGCGCCGGCGGCCAAGCCGGTCGTTGTCGTCAAGCTTGGCCACGTGGCGCCGATGACCGGCCCGCAGGCCCACCTCGGCAAGGATAACGAGTCGGGTGCATTGCTGGCGATCGACGAGCTCAATTCCAAAGGCATGGAAATTGGCGGGGCGACGGTCAAGTTCGAACTGCTCGCCGAAGACGATCAGGCTGATCCGAAGCAGGGTTCGATCGTCGCTCAGAAGCTGGTTGATGCCAAAGTCAATGGCGTCATCGGCCATCTCAATTCCGGTACCACCATCCCCGCCTCGAAGTTGTATTTCGATGCCGGCATCCCGCAGATTTCCGGTTCCGCGACCAATCCAAAATATACCCAACAGGGTTTCAACACGGCTTTCCGCGTGATGGCCAATGACGTTCAGCAGGGCAAGGCACTCGGCGAGTTCGCCGTCAGGCAGGGGGCCAAGACGGTCGCCATTGTCGACGACCGCACCGCTTATGGCCAGGGCCTCGCCGACGAATTCCGCAAGGCAGCCGAGGCAGCCGGCATCAAGGTCGTGGCGACCGAGTACACCAACGACAAGGCGACCGACTTCAAGGCCATCCTGACCAAGATCAAGTCCACCAAGCCAGACCTCGTTTTCTACGGCGGCATGGATGCGCAGGGCGGTCCGATGGTCAAGCAGATGCGGGAACTTGGCATCCAGGCCAGCTTTCTCGGTGGCGATGGTGTCTGCACGCCGGAATTCATGAAGCTGGGCGGTGCGGCAACCGAAGGCAACTACTGCTCGCTGCCGGGCATGCCGCTGGAAAAACTGGCCAAGGGACCGGAATTCCGCGACAAGTTCACCAAGAAATTCGGCGCAGAAATCCAGCTTTACGCACCGTATGTTTACGACGCTGTAATGGTGGCGGCCGATTCGATGAAGCGCGCCAATTCGGTCGAGCCCGCCAAATATCTGCCGGAAGTCGGCAAGACAAAATATGACGGCGTGACCGCATTGATCCAGTTCGACGAATTCGGAGATCTCAAGGGTGGCGCGATATCCGTTTATCGCTATCAGGGCGGCAAGCTTGAATATGTCGAGACGCTCGGTGGTGGTAGCGTAAGCGGTGCGGTCGCCGAAGCCGCTCAGGCGACCGGCGATGCTGCCAAGGCGGTTGCCGCTGCAGCGACCGATGCCAGCAAGGAAGCGATGAAGGATGTCGCCGATGCCAGCAAGGATGCGGTCAAAGCCGGTGCAGAGGCAGTGAAGGACGCGGCCGAGGCAACCAAGGCGGCGGTCGAGAAGAAGTAAGGTCGGTTCAGGCTGAACGAAACGGCACCGCAAGGTGCCGTTTGTTTCTGTTACGGTCGACTCGGAAATAATGGATATTTTCCTCCAGCAGATCATCAACGGCCTCGTCCAGGGCAGCATCTATGCTCTCGTCGCACTCGGCTACACGATGGTGTACGGCATCATGGGCCTGATCAATTTCGCCCATGGTGAAGTGGTGATGATCGGCACGCTGGTTGCGATCACGGTTGCCAGCTTTCTCATCAAGGCCGGCGTGCCGGTCGCACTCGCCGGACTCGCCGGCCTGAGTGCCTCGGTGCTCGCCTGCATGGCGCTCGGCTGGAGCCTGGAGCGCCTTGCCTATCGGCCGTTGCGCGGCTCGCCGCGGCTGACGCCGCTGATCACGGCGATCGGCATGTCCATCGTCCTGCAGAATCTGGCGATGATCGTCTGGGGGCGCAATTACATGACCTTCCCGTCGTTGCTGCCCAAGATCAATTTTGAGGTGGCCGGCGCCCACTTCACGGCGGTCCAGGTCGTCATCGTCGTCGTTTCAGCGCTGACCATGGGCGCACTGGTGTTCCTTGTCTATCGCACCAAGCTGGGCATGGCGATGCGGGCGACCGCCCAGAACCCGCAGGTGGCGAGCCTGATGGGCGTCAATAGCAACCGCGTGATTGCCGCCGCCTTCGTCATTGGTTCGGCACTGGCGGCGCTGGCCGGTGTCATGGTCGGTTCCTATTACGAAATCGCCCACTATCAGATGGGCTTCATGCTTGGCCTCAAGGCATTCACGGCGGCGGTGCTCGGCGGCATCGGCAATCTTGCTGGCGCGATGGCCGGCGGCATTCTGCTCGGTATCATCGAAGCGCTGGGGGCAGGCTATATCGGCGACCTGACCGGCGGCTTCCTCGGCAGCCATTACCAGGACATCTTCGCCTTTGTCGTGCTGATCGTCGTACTGATGTTCAAGCCTTCAGGATTGTTCGGCGAAAAGACCGGAGACCGCGCATGAGCAAGTGGCTGAATCCGCGTTCCGCGCTCGGTATCACGCTGATCACGCTGGCCCTGGTGGCCTTGCCCTTCGTTGCCGCGATGGGTGGGCAGGCGTGGGTGCGTATCCTCAATTTCGCAATTCTTTACGTTTTCCTGGCGCTCGGGCTCAACATCGTCGTCGGCTTCGCCGGTCTGCTCGATCTCGGCTACGTCGCCTTCTATGCCGTTGGCGCCTATGTCTATGCGCTGCTGGCCAGCCCGCACTTCGGGCTGCACTGGCCGTTTTGGGTGATCCTGCCAATCGGTGCGGCGGTCGCCTGCGTCTTCGGGGTGCTGCTCGGTTCGCCGACGCTCAAGTTGCGCGGTGATTATCTGGCCATCGTCACGCTCGGCTTTGGCGAAATCGTCCGCATCTTCATGAACAACCTGAACGCGCCGATCAACATCACCAACGGGCCGCAAGGCATCACGCTGATCGATCCGGTCGCCATCGGACCGCTGAAATTTTCCGGAACCAGCGATTTTCTGGGTTTCGCAATCAGTGGACCGCAGAAGTATTATTTTCTGCTGATCGTACTGGTCATCTTCGTCATCATCATCAATCTGCGCCTGCAGCATTCACGGATCGGCCGTGCCTGGCAGGCCATCCGCGAGGACGAAATCGCCGCCAAGGCGGTCGGCATCAACACCCGCAACATCAAGCTGCTGGCCTTCGCGATGGGTGCCAGTTTCGGGGGCATCGCCGGCGGCATCTTCTCGGCGACCCAGGGCTTCGTCTCGCCGGAGAGTTTCTCGCTGATCGAGTCGATCATGATTCTCGCCATGGTCGTCCTCGGCGGCATGGGCCACATCCCGGGCGTCATCCTCGGCGCGGTGCTGCTGACGGTGCTGCCGGAAGTGCTGCGCTACGGTGTCGGGCCGCTGCAGACGGCGCTTTTCGGAACCATGCTGGTCGACCCGGAAAGCCTGCGCATGCTGATCTTTGGCCTGGCGCTGGTGCTCGTCATGCGCTTCAAGCCGGCCGGCCTGTGGCCTTCGCCCGAGCGCCGGCGCGAACTTCAGGGGGGCGACTGATGGCCGAAACCCTGCTCGCCGCCAAGGCTGTCGCCAAACATTTCGGTGGCGTCAAGGCCTTGTGCGACGTCTCGCTGAGCATCCGGCGCGGTGAAATCTACGGCCTAATCGGCCCCAATGGGGCCGGCAAGACCACGTTCTTCAACTGCATGACCGGGCTCTACATTCCCGATGGCGGCAGTTTTGAATTTGACGGCGCACCGCTGGTCGCCGATGCGCCCCATCATGCGGCGGCGCGTGGCATCGCCCGCACCTTCCAGAATATCCGCCTGTTCGGCAACATGACGGCGCTGGAAAACGTCATGGTCGGTCGTCACGTGCGCACCAGGGCCGGTGTTCTCGGCGCGATATTCCGCAACAAAGCAACTCGCGACGAGGAGGCGGCGATCAGGCGGCGGGCCGAGGACCTGCTGCACTATGTCCGTATCGGCGACCGGGCCGACGATCTGGCGAAAAACCTTTCCTACGGCGATCAGCGCCGCCTGGAAATCGCCCGCGCGCTGGCCACCGATCCGCAGCTGTTGTGCCTTGACGAACCGGCGGCGGGCATGAACGCGACCGAAACCGGGGAACTGCGTACCCTGATCGACGGTATTCGGAGCGACGGGACGACCATCCTGCTCATCGAGCATGACGTCAAACTGGTCATGGGCCTCTGCGACCGGGTCGCCGTCCTTGATTACGGCGCCCTCGTCATCGAGGACGTGCCGGCCGTCGTGCAGAAGGATCAACGCGTGATCGAGGCCTACCTCGGTGCTTGAGGTGACCGGCCTTCATGTCGCGTACGGTGGAATCCAGGCCGTGCGCAGCATCACCTTCCACGTCAACGAAGGCGAAACCGTCGCCCTGGTCGGCGCCAACGGCGCCGGCAAGACGAGCACGCTGAAGGCGATATCCCGGGTCATCGATGCGGTCGGTGGCGACGTTCATTTCTGTGGCGAGAAAATTAGCCAGATCGCCCCGCACGACATCATCCGCAAGGGTATCGCGCTGGTGCCCGAGGGGCGCGGTGTCTTTCCCCGCCTGACCGTCGCCGAAAACCTCGCGATGGGCGCCTTTGTCCGGAATGATGCGGTCGACATCGAAAAAGACCTGAAAATGGTCTATGAATACTTCCCGCGCCTCAAGGAACGCAGCGCCCAGCTCGCCGGCACCCTTTCCGGCGGCGAACAGCAGATGCTGGCGATCGGCCGTGCGCTGATGAGTCGTCCGCGACTGCTCCTGCTCGACGAGCCGTCGATGGGCCTGGCGCCGCTGATGGTCAACAAGATATTCGAGGTCGTTCGCGCTGTCGCCAGCCAGGGTATGACCATTCTGCTGATCGAGCAAAACGCCAAGCTGGCCCTGCAGACCAGCCAGCGCGGTTATGTCATGGAAAGCGGTGAAATAACGCTGAATGGCGAATCCGCGCAATTGCTCGATGACCCGAAGGTGCGCGCCGCCTATCTTGGCGAGTGAGTTGCGCGGATTCTTGGCGGCCAGCCGAAAAACCCAGTTTGCCGAAAAGCATCGTTTGATGGAAGAGGACGCCAGAAGCGACGAACAGTTGATGCTTGCCTACGGCGCCGGTAGCGCCGCGGCATTCGAGGTTCTGTACGCCCGCTGGCGGCGCCAGATCTACCGGTTTCTGGTTCGCCAGTGCGCCAGCACTGGCACCGCCGACGAGTTGTATCAGGATGTCTGGTTGCGGGTGGTCAATGCCCGTCGTCAGTACACGGTGACGGCAAGCTTTTCGACGTGGCTCTTTCGTATCGCCCGCAATCGCCTCATCGACCACTGGCGCTCGGAGAGCCGGAAGCCTGTCGTTGAGATGGCCATGGCGGATGATGACGAGGCTGACCCTTTGGACAAGGTCGCGGCACCGGATGAACTGCAACCGGAGAAGATCATGGAGAGAAAAGATCGGGCGCGCCTGTTGATTGATGCCGTCGAAGCGCTGCCCGACGTGCAGCGCGAAGCATTCCTGCTGCACGAAGAGGGTGGCCTGACGATCGACGAAATTGCCATGTTGACGGATGTCGGCCACGAAACGGCCAAAAGCCGCCTGCGTTATGCGATGACACGGCTACGTGTGCAATTGGAGGAATGCAGACCATGACAGCTGGCCACGACGACGAGGTACAGAAAATCTACTGCGAAGGTTCGGCAGAAGAACCGCCGGTTGCGATCGATCGCGCCATTCTCAAGGCGGCTCGGGAAAGCGTCGCGCCCGCTACGAAGCCGCAGATACCCTGGTGGTTGCGTTTTGCTTTGCCGCTGCAACTCGCCTTTTCGGTCGTGCTGGTGGCCATGCTGGCGCTAACCGTGGACCGGAATCCGCAGGATGCCCCGGCACTGACCGACAGCGCAGAACCACGTCAGGGGCAGGGTTCACCAGCGAACGAGGCCGAGGCTCGCCTCTCTGCGCCACAAGCATCGAACGCGCAGGCGCGCCGGGTTGAGCGGAAAATGGAGGCAGCCCCGGTGGCACCGCGCGTGCCGGGGAAAGTCCAGGGCGATTCCGCCGAGAAGGCGCTGGCAGGGGATATTGCCGCCCCTGCCGGTGTGCAGTCGTCGGAGGCCGCAAGCCCGTCCGACTGGCTGGCGGCCATTGAGCGCCTTGCCGCTGCTGGGGACAAGGCCGCCGCCGGCGTCGAGCTTGCGGCATTCCGCAAGGCATATCCCGACTACACGGTTCCCGAGCGACTCGAAAAAATGCTTACGCCTTAACCCCGTTGGCGGTGGCCCATCGTTTGCATGGGTGCAGCCAACCAACTCAAGGAGCAAGCCATGAAGTCCACTCTATCCCTTCTCGCCGCAGCGTTTTTCGGCTGTACCATCACGCCCGCCGATGCCGCGCTGGTCGCCGATCTGTCGATCATCAACCGGAGTACGGGCGAACGCCTGCCAACCTATCGGCACGGCGGCAAGCTCTATGTCGCCGGCAAACCCGGCGACCGCTATGCGCTTGAACTCAGCAACCGCACTGGCGAACGTTTGCTGACGGTGGTTTCGGTCGATGGTGTCAATGTCGTTTCCGGCGAAACTGCGGCACACAGCCAGCGCGGCTATGTTCTCGCGCCGCAAGGTTCGGCGGAGGTTGCCGGCTGGCGCAAGTCGAGCCAGGAGGTCGCCGCCTTCTACTTCACGGCCTTGCCGGATTCCTATGCCGCACGCACCGAACGGCCGGCGAATGTCGGCGTGATCGGAGTGGCCGCTTTCCGCGAATACCGCGAGCCGGTCATCACCAGCGAAGAGAACATCGCTGGCGGATCGCGCATGGGTGCCGCTCCGGGCGCCCCTGCTGCGAACAAATCCGAAGCGAAACGCAGCGTCGACGCTGCCGAAAGGCTTGGTACCGGGCACGGTGAGCGGCTCAACGCGCCTGCTCGCCAGGTCGAGTTCCGCAAGGCGAGCGCGCGGCCCGACGAGATCATTACGGTCTACTACGATTCGTTCGATAATCTGCGGGCGCGGGGAATCATCCCCGGGCTGCGCCAACGGCCGACGCCGAATCCGTTTCCGAGCGATCGCTTCGTTCCCGACCCTTCATGACGGACGAGACGAAGCATCTCCTTCCGGATGCGGATTTTAGTTGCATCAAACGTTTCGTGGCCGCTGCAGGCGATAATGGACGCCTCGTTTCGACAGGATTCATTCATGACCTTCCGCCATTCCCTCGTCTTGCTGCTTGCCGCATGCATGGCCAGCGCACTTCACGCCCAACCGGCCAAGCCGGCCGACAACGTACCCAAGCTGGCCTACGGCCAGTTGATGAAATACAACGACAAGCTCGTCTTCTCGCCCTGTCGCGACCCCAGCTATTCGACGATGGAAGACATTTCCCAAGGGGGGGCGGTGACCAAGGCGCTGAACAGCGTCGGACTCGACGCCGGCAAGAAACTCTACGTCGAGTTGCTGGCGGTCATCGAGGGCGGCATCATGAAAGTATCCGCCGTCAATCAGGCACGTACCGAAGGGCACTGCCAGCTCCCCGGTGCCAGCCGCGAATCGTGGCGGGCCGCCGGTAACGAACCGGGCTGGCTGCTGGCCATCGGCAATGAAGTCGTGGCGCTCAAGCGTCAGGACAAACCGGATGTCATGACCCCCTACACGGCACCGACGAGCGAGGGCGGCGTCACCAAATTCAACATCGTCACCGAAGCGACGCGAATGACGATCCGATTTGAAAATGTCCTGTGCAGCGACACGATGGCCGATTCCATTTTTGGATGGACGGCGACCGTCGAGGTCAATGGCCAGACGCTAAAGGGCTGCGCCTGGCAGCGCTAGCCGGTTTTCAGCCGCCAAGGGTGTCGATCAGCGCGAACAGCCGGCGATAGAAGTCGGGATCGGCGATCGTTTCTTCGCCGACCTTGACCAGCACATCCTTGTCGCCCTTCCAGGGCAGCGATATCGAGCCGATGCCGGCGACGCTGACGCCGGCGCTGGAGCCGCTCGCTTTCAGCTCGTAGCGGGTTTGCAGCGCATTGACGTAGAAGCCGGTACCAAGCTTGCTGGGCAAGCAGACCAGCGTGATGTTGATCTTCATCACATAATCTGGCTGTGGCTGGAAGAGTTTTTCGCCGTGTATGGTCTGCGGCTTCGAGTCATCGACCTGGTAGCCCTGGCTGAGCAGGGCCCGGCGACCAAGTTCGCAGGCGACCGCCGGCTCCTTGGTGCTCCAGTAGCGGAATGGCGCATCGGCGTCGAAGGTTTCCGAATTGTAGGCTGGCGGTGGCGGCGACGCGCAGGCGCCGAGCAGGAGGCAACAACTCAGCGCCAGCAGTGTCGAGCGTGGCATCTGCTGATGACTCAGTTGGTGGCCAGCGTGAAAGCGTCGGCGAAAAATTCTTCCTCCGGCAGTCCGCAGTCCTTGACGAAGTCGCGGCGCGCCGCGTCGACCATGGCCGGGGCACCGCAGGCATAAACCTGATGTCCGGAAAGATCCGGAAAGTCGGCCATCACTGCCTGGTGCACGAAGCCAGTGCGTCCCGACCAGCGATCTTCGGCGGTCGCTTCGGAAAGCACCGGAACGTAACTGACATTGGCGTGTTCCGCCGCCCATTGTTCGGGCAGGGCGTTCTGATATAGATCGGCACGCGTCCGGGCGCCCCAGTAGAGATGCATCGGGCGCGCGCATTTCTCGGCGATGGCGTGTTCGACGATGGCCTTGATCGGCGCGAAGCCAGTGCCGCTGGCGAGCAGGATCATCGGCTTCGGCGACTCTTCGCGCAGATAGAACGTGCCATGCGGTCCGTTGATGCGCAGGATGTCGCGTACCTTCAGTGACGAAAAGACCTGATCGGTAAACACGCCGCCGGGAATATGGCGGACGTGCATTTGCAGCAGAGCGTCGTCATGTGGCGCATTGGCCAGCGAGAAGCTGCGGCGCTTGCCATCCTTGAGCAGCACCTCGACGTACTGGCCGGCGAGGAACTGCAGGCGTTCGCTGGCCGGCAATTTGAGATGGATGGCCATGACATCGGGGGCCAGGCGCTCGATTTTCTCGATGCGCGAAGGTAGCGTCTTGACCGGGATGTCGCTGCTCGAACCGAGTTGCCGGCATTCCAGCGTCAGATCGGATTGTGCCGTGGCGCAACAGAAAAGCGCCAGGCCGGCGGCTTTTTCTTCGTCGCTCAGGGCGTGCGCCTGGGCCTTCCCGTAATCGACGCTGCCAGCGAGCACTTTTCCCTTGCACGAGCCGCAGGCGCCATCACGGCAGCCGTAGGGCATGGTCAGGCCCTGGCGCAGGGCCGCGTCAAGGACGCTTTCGTCATCTTCGGCGACAAACTGGCGGCCGCTCGGCTGAACGGTAATCTGGTGGCTCATCATTTCCTCATCGTCGTCGGCTACAATGCCGGCGTGCAAAAAATACTGATTGTCGGTAGCGGGGACGTGGCCCGCCGTATTCTTGTCCGTCTTGCCCGCCATTATCGCGTTTTTGCCATGCTGCGCGATGCTTCACGGGCGCCAGCCTGGCGTGCTGCCGGTGCGCAGCCGGTGCTGGCCGACCTCGACGATCGCGCCAGCCTGCATCGCGTTTCCGGGCTCGCCGACTGCGTGCTGCATTTGGCGCCGCCGCCAGGTGTCGGGCGGCGCGAACAGCGCACGCGCAATCTGCTGGCAGCTTTGGGCAAGGGCAAAAGTCTACCACGACGCCTGATCTACGTTAGCACCACCGGCATCTACGGTGATTGCGGCGGCGTGCAGCTCGACGAGACGCGCCGCGTCAACGCCGAGAGCGCGCGCGCCGGCCGCCGGGTCGATGCCGAACGTTGCCTGCGCGCCTGGGGCCGACGCACCGGCGTGGCGGTCTCTATTCTGCGGGCACCGGGCATCTACGCTGCCGACCGTCTGCCGGTCGAGCGCCTGCGCAAGGGTTTGCCGGCGCTGATCGACGCCGATGACGTGTTCACCAACCACATCCACGCCGACGACCTGGCGGCGGCCTGTATTGCTGCGATGCGTTACGGGCGCGGCAACCGCGCCTACAATGTGGTTGATGATTCCGACCTCAAGATGGCTGAATATTTCGACCGGGTTGCCGCGGCCTTCGAGCTTCCGCGGCCCGCCCGAATATCGCGCGGCGAAGCTGAAAAATGCCTGTCGCCGATGCAGATGTCCTTCATGCGCGAATCGCGGCGCATCGGCAACCGGCGAATGAAGAATGAACTCGGACTACGCCTCGCCTTCCCGACCGTCGATGCCGGGATCGCCGACGCGCTCATCAGGAGAAACGCATGCTCGTCGTGAAAACTCTGCACCTGTGGATGGTCATATCGTGGTTCGCGGGCCTGTTCTACCTGCCGCGCATCTTCGTCAACCTGGCCATGGTGCCGGCCGACAGCGTCGCCGAGCGCAACCGCCTGCTGCTGATGGCTGGCAAGCTTTACCGCTTCATGACGCCGCTCGGCGTGCTGGCCGTGGCGACCGGTCTCTGGCTGTGGCTGGGCTACGGCTTTGCCGGCGGCTGGCTTCACGCCAAGCTGGCGCTGGTCGCCCTGCTGGCCCTCTATCACTGGCATTGCGGCCGCGTGCTCGGTGAGTTCCGGAGCGGCGGCAACAGCAAGTCGCATGTCTGGTTCCGCTTCTACAACGAGCTGCCGGTCATTGTCCTCCTCGTCGTCCTTTATCTTGTCGTCCTGAAGCCCTTCTGATGAACAAGTATTTCGCCATCTGCCCGCGCGGACTGGAAGAGTTGCTGAGCGACGAACTGCGCGCGCTCGGCGCCGAAGAGTTGCGGTCGACGCATGGCGGGGTCTTTTTCGCCGGCGACTGGAGTACCTGCTACCGCGCCAATCTGGAATCGCGCATCGCCACGCGCATCCTGTGGCACATCGTCAAGGGCCCTTACGTCAAGGAAGAAGACATCTACCGCCTGGCGGTCCGCCAGTTGTGGCCGAATCATTTCGCGGTGTCGCGGACGATGCGGGTGGTGACGACGGCGATCAAGTGCCCGCTCAAGTCGCTTGATTTCGTCACGCTGCGCGTCAAGGACGCGATCTGCGACCGCTTCCGCGAGGATCGCGGCGAGCGGCCGAACATCGAGACGCGCAACCCGGATGTCAGCGTCCATGTCTTTCTCAGCGAAAACGAGTGCACGCTGTACCTCGATACGTCGGGCCAGCCGCTGTGGCAGCGCGGTTTGCGCAAGGCCAGCGTCGACGCGCCGTTGAAGGAAAACCTGGCCGCCGGCATCCTGAAGCTGACCGGCTGGCAGCCGGGAACGCCGCTGGTCGACCCGATGTGCGGCAGCGGCACCTTCCTGCTCGAAGCCGTGCAGATCGCGCTCGACCGGGCGCCTGGTCTCGATCGCGGTTTTGCCTTCGAACTGCTCTCCAGTTTCGAGGCCATGAACTGGGCGAACATCCGGCAGGCAGCCGAGGCGCGCGTGAAGGCGGCCGAACCGCTGGACATCCGCGGTTACGACAGCGACGACAAGGCGGTGCGCGCCACCCGGCGCAATCTGCAGGAGGCCGGTTTTGGCGGCATTGTCACGGTCGACCGCGAAGACATCCTGGAAACGCAGCCGCTGACCGGCCACGGCATTCTGGTCGCCAACCCGCCCTACGGCGAGCGCATCGGCGAACAGGACGAACTGGCCGCTTTCTACCCGCAGCTCGGTTCGGCGCTGAAAAGGCACTGGGCGGGCTGGAACTGCTTCTTCTTCACCGCCGACCTGCGCCTGCCCAAGCTGGTCGGCCTCAAGCCGAGCCGCAAGACGCCGCTGTTCAACGGGCCGCTCGAGTGCCGCCTGTTCGAGATCCGCATGGTGGCCGGCAGCAATCGCAAGGCCTGAGCAGTGCACCGGCGGCACATGTCAGCCGTTACATCTTGTAGCAACTTGTCGCAGTCGCCCGACAGATTATCCGCTATCGTGGCAACGGGTGCATGGAAGATGCATTGAGGATCATTCGATGAAAGCGCAAAACATCCTGTTCGTGCTCGCGGTGTTGCTGCTGGCCGGAGCCGGCAATTCGTGGGCGGGCGGGCGCGTCTACGGAAGCGTTGGCGTCTATGTCGGCCCTGGCGCTTACTGGGGTCCTGCCTATCCGCGCCCGTATTATTATCCGCGCGCCTTCTATCCAGGCTTGTATCCGTATCTGTATGGCGATCCTTACTACAATTCCGCACCGGTCGTCGTCGTTCCGCCGACGCCTCAGGTCTATATCGAGCAGGGCGGTGCCGCTGCCGAGCCGGTCGAGAATGCAGCCCAGCAATACTGGTATTTCTGCAAGGGTTCCAACAAATATTATCCCTATGTGAAGGAGTGTCCGGGCGGCTGGCAGAAGGTTCTGCCGCAACCGGCGCAATAGGCCATGAGAATCCGCAAAAGGATTGTTGTCGCAGTCGCCGGTGTGTTGTCACTCGGTGCCTGCACGGTGATGCCGACCGGCCCGAGCGCGATGGTGCTGCCCGGCACAGGCATGACGATGACCCAGTTCCGTGTCGACGATAATGAGTGCCGCCAGTACGCCTATTACCAGATTGGTGGGCGGAC
>CAZGPO010000007.1:0-22688 GCA_964527745.1 uncultured Dechloromonas sp. | reverse complement strand
CGCCGAGCGCATCGTCTCGGCCTGATCGCCTAGGGAAGCGCTAATCAATTACCCTTACCAAGCGAGGCGGCAAGGTTTTTGGGGTTGGATTTGAAGAAATCGGTGCTTTTCATGGTGTAGACGGTCATTTCGGGGTGATTTCCACCCCTCAAGACGCAACTTTCCCGTCAGCCGCCAATAACCATCGACGCGCGAGGACGAGATTGGCCAGTCCAAACAAGGTCAGCAACTGGGCGGTATTCTTGGCCAATCCCTTGTAACGGGTCTTCTTGTGTTTGAAGAGATTCTTCACCACATGGAAAGGATGCTCGACCTTGGCGCGGATACTTGCCTTGGCATGCTCGATCTGGACGAGGAGATCGCCCAAGGCCGTACCGGCCAGCGTTTTGATCTTGCTGGGTTTCTCGGCCACATGCCAGTGCACGCTCGCCTCGGCACTTTCCGGGCGCTTTTCAACCCCCTGGTAGCCGGCATCGCCAAAGGCCGCCTGTTCATCGCCATGTAACAAGGCCTGAGCCTGCGAAATGTCGCTGACGTTACCGGCCGTCCCGATGACTGTATGCACCAGACCCGAATGCGCATCGACGCCAATGTGCGCCTTCATGCCGAAGTACCACTGGTTGCCCTTCTTGCTCTGGTGCATTTCCGGGTCGCGCTTGCCAGCTTTGTTCTTGGTTGAAGGCGGTGCCGCAATCAGCGTCGCATCGACGATCGTGCCTTCTCGCAACATCAACCCCTTGGCGGCAAGGTGGTGGGCTATCGCATTGAAGATCGACGCCGTCAGTTGATGGCGCTCCAGAAGATGGCGGAAGTCCAGCAGGGTCGTCGCATCCGGGGCGCTTTCCCGAGATAGGTCGATGCCGACAAAGCCACGTATCGCCTGACTGTCGTAAATCGCATCCTCTATCCCTTCGTCCGACAGCCCGAAGCATTGCTGGGCAACATACATCCTCAGCATTCGCGTCAGCCCCACCGGCGGACGCCCGCGACGACCCATCGTCGGATAGAACGGCGCTATCGCCTGTTCAAGAGCCAACCACGGCACGACCGCTTCAAGCTCCTGCAAGAATCGATCTCGCCGCGTCTGCTTCTTCTTCTGTGCGTATTCCAGTTCCGAAAAACTCCGCTGCATCTTAAAAGTCCGCTTGTCTCGCCCAAACCTTATTGTCTCAAGTTCCTGCACATAATGGCGGGGAATAAATCAGCGTTTCCCTAGACCGGACAGGCAGATCCCTTGTCCGCGCCAGCTGCCGATTTTTCCCAGGCCGCCAAGTCGCCGACCAACTGATCGACCGCCGCCGTCAGGGCAGCAACACCACCGCGCGAGTCGGCACTTGGCGCCGGTATTTCGATCTTGAAGTCATAAGTTGCCAGAAGCGAACGATTGGAACCGAACAGTTGTGCCCGACCCTGCAAATGACCACGACTAGACCCTGGATCGTCGAACACCTGGGCAAACACGTCGATATCGACACGCAGCACGCAACGCGCTGCACCCTGCCCCGCCGGCATCAACCCAAGCTGCCGGGCAAGGCGACGCTGGATCAGTTGAGACGGCGGGCCAGCCCAGCGCGCGCGCGTATAGTTCAGCAAACGCGCCGGTTCGGCATAGAGCAGGCGATATTCGATACCCATCGAATCCATCCATAGCGGGGTCCGCACCTCGAGCGCCAGGTCGCGGCGCAATTGCACGGCTGAAGTCGCAAACGCGGGCAGGCCGAGATCATAGACCGTCAGCGCCTCCTCGCCGCCCCGCTTGCCACCTGAATAGCAAGCGGCAAGGAGAAAACAGCAGCACAGGATCAGCAGGCGGTGCATCTCAGCGTCCACCACCGCTGGCGAATCCGGCTTCGCCAGGCCCGGGAGCTGCCGCCGGAACGCCGAACACCAGGCCCTGCGGTGAATCCTCAAGCAAGCGCAGGACACGACTCAGTTGCCGGGCAGTCAGCGAAAAATCCGTTGCCAGTTCGTTGAGCCTGGGCATCAGGGCGGAGGTTCCACTACCTGCCGCATCGCCGATCGCGGCATCGAGCTTGTCGGCGGTCGCCTGCATTCTGCCGACCAGTTGCCGCGTATCGGCAAGCAAGGGTCCGACCTCGCCGGCAGCCTGTGACAGACTTCGCACGTTCCGGTCATCGAGCAGCTTGCCCACCTGAATCAGCGATGCGTTCATGTTGTCGAGCGTCGGCTTCATGCTGGCTGAAGTGGCTTCCAGATTGGCCAGGGTGGCCGCAAAACGCCGGCGATTCTCCTCGTTGAGCAGATCACTGACCGCTTTCATGATTTCCTGTGCCTGGCGCAGCGCAGAGGTACCGCTTTCGCTCACCTGGTCGAGCAACGACGGACTCATGTCGATACGCGGCATATTGCCATCGCTGGCAACCAGCGGTTCGCGGTTCTTGCCGCTATCAATCAGCAGAACATGGGCGATTCCGGTGACGCCCTGATAGGAAAGCGTGGCGACCGTACCCTTGGTCAGCGGAATGTCCTCAGCGATGGATATCCTGATCAGGATGTCGCTGGGGTTGTCCCGGTCGAGCCGGATGTTCGTCACCTTGCCGACGCGAATACCGCGATAGCGTACCTGCGCCTGAGGATTGAGGCCGCCGATACTGTGTTTGGTGACCACAATATAGTCACGCAGATTTTCCTGCGTGCCGCGCAGCCAGAAAAGCGCAAAGATTGCCGCCGCACCGAGGACAAGAGCGAACAGACCGGCGATGAAGGCATGCGACTTGTTTTCCATGGGCGAATCCTACAACAACCTTGACTTATCGCCATCCCGGAAACCGGCGACAACCGGATGATCGCTGGCCATCACTTCCGCAGCGAGGCCGAAATTGACGATATGCTGGTCGGCCAGCACGGCGATATGGGTCGCCAGGCCGGCCAGCGTTTCCGGATCGTGGGTCACCATGATCACCGTCAGGCCAAGTTCACTCTGCAACTGCCCGAGTAGTTTGACGAAGCTCCGGCTACGATCCGGATCGAGACCCGCCGTCGGCTCGTCGAGCAGCAGCAATTCAGGTTCGAGCGCCAGTGCGCGGGCCAGTGCCACGCGCTTGACCATGCCACCGGAAAGTTCAGCAGGCATCAGTCGACCGTGCTCCGCCTCCATCTCGACCAGTTCCAGCTTGAGATTGACCAGGCGGCGAATCCAGTCTGCGTCGAGGTGCTTCAACTCACGCAAGGGAAAGGCGATGTTGTCGAATACCGGCAATGCCGAAAACAATGCACCGGCCTGGAACAGCACGCCGAGCCGACGCAGGATGGCGGTCTGCGCTTCCGGGCGAGCGGCGCCTAGATCCTGCCCGAACAGGCGAACGGTGCCGGCCGCCGGCTGCAGCAGCCCGATGATCTGGCGCAACAAGGTCGTCTTGCCGCTACCCGACCCGCCAACCAAGCCCACTACCTGCCCGCGCTCGACCCGCCGATCGAGATTTCGATGTATGTAACGATCGCCAATGCGCGTGCTCAGGCCGCGCATCTCGACAACGGCGGTCGGCAGATCGTCGCTAATAGTTGCGGGATGCCCATGTTACGGGTGGCAATCGCAAACACCGCATCAACCAGAATCACCAAAGTGATCGCCGTGACCACTGAGGTGGTCGTGTTGGCCGACAGGCTCTCGGTATTGGGTTTGACACGCAAGCCGAAATGACAGGCGACCCAGGCGATGATGAAGCCGAAAACCAGTCCCTTGACCAGCCCGATGACGAGATTGGCGACCGGTACCGCGCGCTGCAGGTTTTCGACAAAATAGATCAGCGAAATATCGAGTTGCAGCATGGCCGACAGCATGCCGCCGATCAGGGCAATGGCCGAAGCCCACAACACGAGCAATGGCATCACCACGGTCAACGCCAGTAATTTCGGCAAAATCACGCGAATACTGCGCGAAATCCCCATCGCGGACAAGGCGTCGATTTCTTCAGTCACCCGCATCACGCCGATCTGCGCGGTCATTGCCGACCCCGAACGCCCGGCGACAAGCACTGCAACCAGTACCGGTCCAAGTTCGCGAATGATCGAAATGCCCAGAATATTGATGATGAAGAGATCGGCACCGACGTTGCGCAACTGCAAAGCCGAAAGATAGCTGATCGTCACGCCGATCAGGAAGCCGACCAGCCCGGTGACCGGCAAAGCCAGCGCCCCAGCCTTGTAGATATTCGCCGCGATTTCCTTCCAGGGCATTTCCGAGGGACGGCGAATCAGATACCAGAGATCAAGCAACATCTGCCCGTACAGCGTCACCAACCCGCGCCCGTTGTCGACAAGCCCGAGCACCGAGTAACCAATCCGTTCGATCAGCCCCGGTCCCGCTTCCTTGCCTGAATCTGTAGTCACCGGGACCGCAGCGACGCGTTCGAGAGCATGCCGGCAACTTTCGGAAACATCCAGCGCCGATGGCCAGCCCTCATGCCACGTACGCCAGAGTAGAACAGCCGCCGCACTGTCGAGGCGCTCGACCGCCGAAAGATCCCAGGCCAAATCAGCCCGGCCACCCGCTGCCAGTTCGTCCTGCAAGTGCCGGATCTCGGGCAGCAACGCGGCGAGCGTCCATTCGCCGGTCATCACGACCTTCCCCGACGCGATCTGCAGACGGGGCGGCGCGCTCACGCAGCCTTCCTCGGGCTGCGGCTCTTCACCAGAAAATCACGCCCGGCCTGTTGCCAGACCGCAACCTCTTCCCGCAGCGCTGCCGCGGTCAAGGGATTCGCCAGCAACCACTCCGCCGGCAGGTCGAGCTGGAATCCGTTGGTCAAGGCCGTTACACGCCAGGCGGGCAGCACCCGATCATCGCGCGTGCGGTGCAGCAAAATTGCCAGACGCAGGCAAAATATCAACCGCCAGGCGCCGTCGACCGCAGAAACTTCCCCCAGCTTTTCGAGCTTGCCGCGATGACCGAGCACCAGCATGGCCAGGCGCGCCTGATCCTTTTTCGAAAAGCCCGGCATGTCGGCATGGGTGAGAATATACGCACCGTGCTTGTGATAGCCGTTGTGCGCGACCGAGATACCAATTTCGTGCAGACGTGCTGCCCACGACAGGAACTGCACGTCCGATTCCGATGGCGAACCTTCGGCCAGTTGGGTCAGTGCCGAGAGAGCCGTCGTCTCGACGCGTTCGGCCTGATCCGCCTCGGCCTGATAACGGCGGATGAACTGCGCCACGGTCGAGTCACGCATATCATGATGATGGAAACGGCCGAGCAGGTCATAAAGCACCCCGAGGCGCAGTGCGCCATCGGCATAGGTCATGTGCTCGATGCCCAGTTCCTCCAATATTGCCGACATGATGGCGATCCCGCCCGGCAAAACGGGCAGTCGATCGCTCTTGACGCCTGGAATATCGAGCGCCTCAGGCGAACCAGCCTTGATCAGCAGCGCACACAGACGGTCAAGTCCGCCGCGAGTGATACCACTTTCACCGTTCGGATTAAGACCGTTCAGTTCAAGAATATCGGCAATCGCCCGCGCCGAACCGGAAGACCCAACCGCTTCCTTCCAGCCCATGCGCCGATAATCGTGGGCAATCTGCTCGATTTCCTTGGCGGCGGCGATTTGCGCTTCACGCAGGCGCTTCTTGTCGAACCTTCCATCGGGAAAAAAGCGCAGTGAGTAGCTAACGCAGCCCATGTAGAGCGACTCCATCAGCAGGGGGTCGTGCCGCTTGCCAATGATGAACTCGGTCGACCCGCCGCCGATATCAAAGACCAGGCGCTTCTGACCCGACGTCGGCAGCGAATGCGACGCACCGATGTAAATCAGGCGCGCTTCTTCGCGGCCGGCGATGACCTCGATCGGGAACCCGAGCGCCTCTTCGGCCAGCGGCAGGAAGTCGCCGGCATTCTTGGCCACGCGCAAGGTATTGGTCGCCACTGCCCGCACCGCACCATTGTCGAGACCGCCGAGGCGTTCGCCGAAGCGACGCAAAGCGTCGAGCGCCCGCACCTGTGAATCCAGGTCAAGGCGCTTGTCTGGCATCAGGCCGGATGCAAGGCGTACCGGCTCCTTCAGCGAATCCAGGGTATAGATCTGGTTATCAACCACACGCCCAACTTGCAGGCGAAAGCTGTTGGAGCCGAGGTCGACGGCAGCTACGGTTTCATAAATCATGGATTTGGATGCAAACGGCGCAAGGGATTGGAGCGCATTCTAGCACCCACGCCGATTTCGAATTATTACGCAGCAGGCGTAAAAAAAGCCCGCCAGTTTGCACAGGCGGGCTGGTAGCGAAACGCTGCCGGCGGAATTAGCCAGCCAGCGCCTTCCTGATCTGCTCCAGCGTCGACGGATCGTCGATCGTCGTCAGATCGCCCGGATCGCGGCCTTCGGCAAGTGCCTGCAGTGAGCGGCGCAGCATCTTGCCGGAACGGGTCTTGGGCAGACCAGTGACGAAATGGACACGTGCCGGACGGCCAATTGCCCCCAAAATGCCGTCGACCGTACCGAACACTTCTTTTTCCAGTGCCTTGGTCAATTCGGGCGTCGACACCTTGGCAGCATCCTTGACCACGGCAAACGCCATCGGCACCTGACCCTTGAGCTTGTCCTCGACACCGACCACAGCCACTTCGGCGATCGCCGGGTGGTTCTGGATCGCTTCCTCGATTTCCCGGGTACCGAGACGGTGGCCGGCAACGTTGATCACATCGTCGGTGCGGCCAAGAATGGTGAAGTAACCGTCATCGTCCTTGATCGCCCAGTCGAAAGAGGAATAGACCAGCGGCTCCTTGAACAGCGTGAAGTAAGTGCTGATGAAACGGTCGTCCTGACCCCATACCGTGGACAGGCAGCCGGGCGGCAGCGGCGGGATGACGGCGGCGATGCCCTTTTCGTTGGCGTCGCAGACCGAGCCATCCTCGCGGAAAATCTGCAGGTTGTAGCCGTAGACCGGGAAGGACGGCGAACCGAACTTGATCGGCGTCTTTTCGACACCGGGCATGGCGGACAACATCGGCCAACCGGTTTCAGTCTGCCAGTAGTTGTCGATGACCGGCTTCTGCAATTCGTTCATGAACCATTCGTGGGTCGGCTGATCGAGCGGCTCGCCAGCCATGAAGATGTGCTTGAGCGAGGACAGGTCGTACTTGTGCATGTACGCCGGATCCTGCTTCTTCAGCACACGGGCGGCAGTCGGCGCCGAGAACATGACATTGACCTTGAATTTCTCGACGATCTGCCACCAGATGCCCGGGTCAGGACGCAGCGGTGTGCCTTCGTACATCACCGTCGCCATGCCGGCGATCAGCGGACCGTAGATGATGTACGAGTGGCCGACGACCCAACCGATGTCGGAGGTCGAGAAGTAGGTTTCACCCTCGCCACCACAATAAATGTGCTTCATCGACGAGGCCAGCGCCACTGCGTAGCCGCCGGTATCGCGCTGCACGCCCTTTGGCTTGCCAGTGGTGCCCGACGTATAGAGGATGTATGACGGCTCTGATGATTCCATCCACACGCACGGCACCTGTGCATCCATGTGCTCGGCACGCAGGGTCGCATAATCGAAATCGCGTCCGGCAACCTTGTTGAAACCCTTGTCGACGCCACGATCGACCATCAGCACCTTGGCTGGTTTGTGCTCGGCCAGGTTGATGGCCTCGTCAAGTAGGTGCTTGTAGGGAACGGCCTTGCCGCCACGCATGCCGGCATCGGAAGAAACGATCAGCACTGGCTTGGCGTCGTCGATGCGAGTCGCCAGCGAACCCGAGGCGAAACCGCCGAAAACGACGGAATGTATGGCGCCGATGCGGGTCGACGCCAGGATGGCAAAGCAGGCCTGGGCGATCATCGGCATGTAGATAAGCACGCGGTCGCCACGCTTGACGCCAAGACTCTGATAGATCGCCGCCATGCGCTCCACTTCGCGCTGCAGTTCGGCAAAGCTGTAAACCTTTTCTTCGTCGGTTTCGGTCGACACGAAAATCAGCGCCGGATCGTTCGGGCGCTTGGCGGCATGGCGGTCAACCGCGTTATGACACAGATTGGTCTTGCCGCCGACGAACCATTTGACGAATGGCGGGCGCGAGTAGTCGCAGACCTGGGTGAATGGCTCTTTCCAGTCGACCAACCTGGCCTGCTCGGTCCAGAATTCGTCCGGCTTGTCGATGGAGTATTGATGGAATTCTTTATATGTCGTCATATGCCTTCCTCTAGATTGTTTTCCTGCACATAGTAAGAATGCCGGATTATTTTTGCTCGCTTGCCCGGTCACGTAAACGGTGTTCAATCTCTGTCATTGGCAGATTCAACCCCAACTCCTGATTCATCAACTGCAACAACGGCAACAATTCGAGTCCGAGCTGCCCGAGATGCGGGCGCACGACTTCACTGCGCCGCGCCGCAATCAGTTCCAGCGCGCGCGACAGCTTGATCTGGCGAATCAGCGCCGGCCCTGCTTCACCGGCAACGATCCGGTTGCCCCCCGCCTGCATGCCCTCGAGCATCCGTTGCCCCGCCAGTTCCAGCAGCGCCGGCGCCGACTCCGCGTCATCAGCCGGGTAAGTGGCGACCCCGATACTCACTGTCAGGTAAACCGGCTTCCCCTGGACCGGCACATGCGCCACCTGGACGGCTTCCCGCACCCGTTCGGCAAAGCCGGTGAACAGCAATGGCGAAGTTCCCGGCGCGACGATGGCGAACTGTCCCGGGCCGAAATGCCCGAGTGAGTCTTCAGTTCTTACCTTGGCCGCGAGCATCTTGGCGAAGCGCGTACCGACGCGCTCGGCAAGTTCCGGACCAAGCCGCTCGCGCGCCTGATCGAAAGCATCGAAGCCCAGCACCATGATGCACAGCTCGACGCCCGAACGGGTTGCGTGCGACAACGCCTGTGAGGCCTGATGCTCCAGGTATTTCCGCGAGAAGAGGCCGCTGGCCGGATCCTGCACCATGCTCTCGCGTCCCGCTTCTAGATTTTCGCGGGCGGCGACGAGGGCAAGCAGATTATTTAAACGGGTCAGAATTTCGGTGCTGCCCGAACCCTTGGTCACGAAATCGGAGGCCCCGAGCAGACGCACGCGCTCGCGCTCCTCCTCGGTTTCCTCGCCGGATACGACGATGAACGGCATGTCCCGCAGACGGCTCTGTTTGGAAGCGCGCACCCGCTGCAGCAAGCCGGCCCCATCAAGCTTGGGCATCTGCAGGTCCGAGATGACGGCACGAATCGAATGATCAAGCAGCAGTTGTTCCCAGGCTGCTTCGCCGTCGCCTTCCTCGCGGACATCGAACGTCCCCTTGAGGTTGCGGGCGAGCGCCATCCTTACCAGCCGTGAATCATCGACAACCAGAATACGCACCAGATCCATCATTTCATTCTCCGCCTATCTCCACAACAACCCGCCCCTTGGCCCGTCCGGCAATATACTCGTCAAAAGTGGCCGGCAATTCGGCAAACCCTATCCGGCGCGCCATCGCTGCCAGGTGCGGCGGTCGCAGGTCACTTGCCAGTCGCTGCCAGACTTCATGGCGATAAGGCGCTCCTATATATCCTGAATCGATGCCAAGCAACGACACGCCGCGCAAAATGAACGGCGCCACCGTCGTGTTGAGGCTCATGCTGGCCGCCAGGCCGATACTGGCAATCGTTCCACCCTGCGCCATGGTACTGGCAATCCAGGCCAGCACGTCGCCCCCCAGGTTATCGACGGCACCCGCCCAGCGCGCATTGTCGAGCGCGCGAATTTTCGTGAGGTCGAGGCCATTGCGCAGCATCACCTCGGCGGCACCGAGGTTTTTCAGGTAATCGATCGCGCTCTCCTTTCCGGTCAAGGCGACGACGTGGTACCCGCGGTTGGCCAGAATATCGACGGCCATACTACCAACGCCGCCGGTCGCACCGCTCACGATGACCGGCCCGTTGGCCGGCGCCAGTCGGTTCTCCTCCATCCGCACCACCGCCAAGGCCGCGGTGAACCCGGCCGTGCCCAGCGCCATGACGTCGTAGAGTGACAAACCTGCGGGAAGCGGCACCACCCAGTCGCCGGGCACCCGGGCAATTTCAGCATAGCCGCCATGGTGCGCGACACCGATGTCGAAACTCGTGGCAATGACCGGATCACCCGGCTTGTAGCGCGGGTCGGCACTCTCGATGACGGTACCCGAAAGGTCGATGCCACCGACGCACGGAAAGCGCCGAATGATCTTGCCAACGCCGGTCGCCGCCAGCGCATCCTTGTAATTGACACTCGAATAGGCGACGCGAATCGTCACGGCGCCGGGATCGAGCCGGACCGGGTCCAGCATCACGAAACCGCTGGATACCTTGCCATCAATTTGCTCGATCAAAAGTGCCTTGAAGGATTGCATTGAGTTCCTTGCGCTTGGGGAAATAAATTGTATTCATAATTATAGCGATTGACCATAGCCCCATCCGCTTCTAAACCCCATTTTTTACAGGCACTTTACAACAAGGGTTTTTTCACATACATTGCGCCGCTATGCGCAAAGCCCTGACCTCTCTCGCCCTCGCTACAGCCCTGATGTCCGCGGGCCTCCAGGCAACGGCAACCGAGCAGGCGCACAAGAGCGAAGAATCACAATCCCTTTTTGACCGCTACACGAATGCCGCTCAGGATGTAATCCTGCAAAGCCTGAAACTGGTCGGCGTCCGTTATCGCTTTGGTGGCAACGACGAGGCAAGCGGTCTCGATTGCAGCGGTTTTGTCCGCTTGGTTTTCAAGGACAGCGTCGGTACGCAATTGCCACGCACCTCGGCTGAAATGAGCAAGCTTGGTGAGCGCATCGACACCAGCCAGCTCAAGGCGGGCGATCTGGTATTTTTCAACACCATGCGCCGCGCCTTCTCGCATGTCGGCATCTATCTCGGTGATAACCACTTTCTGCATGCACCGCGCACCGGCGCCGAAGTTCGCGTCGAGGACATGAGCGACAGTTATTGGGTCAAACGATACAACGGCGCTCGCCGCATCATCGACGGCAACTAAGTAGCTAAGCGGCGATTCAGCCGCTTTTTTTTACACCTCGATTCAATAACAATTCTCATTTACATGGCGGTATTCAAGCATTAGAATGGCAACCATTCTCATTTGCTTAACGGAGTTAACCGCATGAAGCCGATTGCCCGCCTGATCGCCATCACCCTCGCCACCCTGTCCTTCGCGGTTCACGCCGATGACAAGGTGCTCAATCTGTACTCGGCGCGTCACTACCAGACCGACGAAGCGCTTTACGCCAACTTCACGAAGCATACTGGCATCAAGATCAACCGCATCGAAGGCAAGGAAGACGAACTGCTGGAACGGATCAGGAATGAAGGCAGTAACAGCCCGGCCGATGTCTTCCTGACGGTCGACGCCGCCCGCCTCGCCAAGGCGCACGAACTCGGTCTCTTCGCGCCGCTCACTTCGAAGACACTGGACTCGCGCATCCCTGCCCATCTGCGTACCGACGACTGGTTTTCCTTTTCGACGCGCGCCCGGGTCATCATTTTCAACAAGGCCGAAATCAAGGCCGAAGATGTCCAGACCTACGACGATCTCGCCAACCCACGGCTCAAGGGCAGGCTGTGCTCGCGCTCTGGTTCCCACCCTTACAACCTGTCGCTGATGGCCTCGGTCATTGCCCACGAGGGCGAAGCTAGGGCCGAAACTTGGGCCAAAGGGATGGTTGCCAACTTCGCGCGCGCCCCGAAAGGCGGCGATACCGATCAGATCAAGGCGGTCGCTGCCGGAGAATGCGGCGTCGCGCTGTCCAACACCTACTATGTCGCCCGTTTGTTGCGGTCGACCAAGCCGGAAGACATGAAAATTATGGAGAAGGTCGGCATTGTCTGGCCCAACCAGGCATCCACCGGTACCCATATCAATGTTTCCGGTGGTGGCGTGCTGAAAACTGCGCCGCACAAGGAAGCCGCCGTCAAGTTCCTCGAGTACCTGGCCTCGGACGATGCCCAGCGCTATTTCGCCGACGGCAACAACGAATGGCCGGTCGTCGAAAGCGTCAAGGTGAGCAACCCGGCGCTCGAAAAAATGGGCAAGTTCAAAGCCGACAATCTGCCGGTCGGCAATCTGGCGATGTACCAGATCAAGGCACAGATGATTTTTGACCGCGCCGGCTTCAAATAATAAGCGTCTGCGACAACCATAACGCCGCCCCGCTTTGCCGGGGCGCTTTCTATTTGCGTGCCCGCGAAACTTGTCGCGACAGCGCAATCAGCGGCAATAGGCCAACCGCCACGATGGCCAGCGATGCCGTCGACGCCTCGGCCAGACGCTCATCCGACGCCAGCGTATAGACCTGCGTCGCCAGCGTATCGAAATTGAACGGGCGCATAACCAGCGTCGCCGGCAACTCCTTCATCACATCAACGAACACCAGCAGGCCCGCGGTAAACAGGCTGCCGCGCAACAACGGCGCATGTACCCGGCGCAGCGTCGCACCCTGCCCCAACCCGAGGCAGCGCGCTGCATCGTCCATGTTGTGAGTGATCTTGGCCAGGCTCGATTCGACGGTATGCAGCGCCACCGCCAGGAAACGCACCAGATAGGCATAGACCAGGGCGGCGATGCCGCCGGTCAGCAGCAGCCCCGGGTTGCTCCCGAACCACTGTTCCCACTGCCCGGCCAGCCAGTTGTCGAGGCGCGTCACCGGGATCAGCACGCCGACCGCGATAACCGCACCCGGCACCGCGTAGCCGAGCCCGACCAAACGGTTGAGGCCGGTCGCCAGCGAGCCTTTTGACAGCCGCGCGCCGTAAGCCATCAACAACGCCAGCTGAACACCGATCAGGGCTGTGATTCCGGCGAGCACAAAACTATTGCGCGCCAGCAGCAGGAAGCGCTCACCGAACTGGGCATCGCCATCGACCAGCGCCATTTTGAGAAGCAGCGCCGCCGGCAACACGAAACCGAGCGTGAGCGGCAGCAGACAAGCGGTAACCGCGGCAGCAGCGGCTAATCCGCACAAGCGCGCCCCGGCCAGCGGACGGTTGCGCCCGGTCGTATTGTGGTAGCGTGCCCGGCCGCGCGAAATGCGCTCGGCCATCAGCAGGAAAAGGACGAAGGAAAGCAGCATCGCCGCCAGCTGTGCTGCCGCGACCCGGTCGCCGAGCGAAAACCAGGCGCGGTAAATGCCGGTCGTGAAGGTATTAACGCCGAAATACGCTACTGTGCCGTAATCGGCCAGCGTTTCCATCAGCGCCAGCGCAACACCGGCAACAATCGCCGGCCGCGCCAAAGGCAGCGACACCGCAAAGAAGGCGCGCCACGGCCCCATGCCTAGGGTTCGCGCTGCCTCTAGCATGCCGCTTGCACGTTCGAGAAAAGCTGCCCTGGCCAGCAGGTAAACATAAGGATAGAGGACGAAGCTAAACATCAGCATGGCGCCGTATAGCGTCCGGATGTCGGGAAACCAGTAATCACCGTATTTCCAGCCGTAGGTCTCGCGCAAAGCCGTCTGCAACGGGCCGACGAACTGCAGGAAATCGGTATAGACATACGCGAGCACATAGGCCGGCACCGCTAACGGGAGTACCAGTGCCCATTCAAAAAAGCGGCGCCCGGGAAAATCGTGCATGGCGGTGAGCCAGGCAGTCGCGACGCCGACCAGCGCGACACCGAGCCCGACGCCAAGGCACAACCACAGCGAGTTCAGGATATATTCCGGCAGCACCGTCTGCGCCAGATGCGACCAGGTTGCGCTGGTCCCGCCGACGAAGATGTTGAGTCCGACGCTAGCCACCGGCAGCGCCGCCAGCAAGGCGACGAGCACGACAACGGCAAGGAGCGGGGAATATTTTGGAATTCGCATGGTGCAAATGCGAATTATAATCGTCCACATGTCACAACTTGAACTAAAAGGCGTCGTTCAGCGCTACGGTAACCATACCGTCGTCGATGGCGTCGACTTCAATCTCGCCAGCGGGCAGATCGCCTGCCTTCTAGGCCCGTCGGGCTGCGGCAAGACGACGCTGCTGCGCTGCATCGCCGGCTTCGAGCAAATAGCCAGCGGGGAGATTCGCCTGCGTAGCGCGATCGTCAGCGCCGCCGGGCACCGTGTGGCGCCGGAAAAGCGGCGAATTGGCATGGTCTTCCAGGATTACGCGCTGTTCCCGCATCTGACGGTCGAGGAAAATGTCGCTTTCGGTCTCGGCGGCAAACCCCAGGAAGAAGCCCATCTGCGCGTCCGCCAGCTGCTCGCCACCGTCGGCCTGCATGGCCAAGGCGACAAGTTCCCGCATGAGCTCTCCGGAGGCCAGCAGCAGCGCGTCGCCCTGGCCCGCGCTTTGGCCCCGCGCCCGGAATTGATCTTGCTCGACGAGCCATTCTCCAACCTCGATGTCGGTCTGCGCGAACGCCTGTCGCTCGAAGTCCGGGAAATTCTCAAGCGCGAGGGGTCGACCGCAATCCTCGTCACCCACGATCAGAATGAAGCCTTCGCGATGGCCGACGAGATCGGCGTCATGCATGGCGGGCGCATCCAGCAATGGGACACGCCGTACAATCTCTATCACCGCCCGGCCAACCGCTTCGTCGCCGACTTCATCGGCCAGGGCGTGCTGTTGCCCGGCACTGTTGTGGCTGGCACCAATGTCGAGATGGAACTCGGGAATCTGGTCTCCGACATTCCCGTCGAATGCAGCGAAACCTGCACCGATTGCCATGACGGCTGCGCGGTCGACGTGTTGCTGCGTCCTGACGACATCGTCCACGACGACCGCAGTCCGCTGCAGGCCGAGGTGCTGCACAAGGCCTTTCGCGGCGCCGACATTCTCTACACGCTGCGCCTGGAGAGCGGCGTCCGGGTCCTGTCGCTGGTACCATCGCACCATAACCATGCGATCGGCGAGAGAATTGGCATCCGGCTCGATGCCGATCATGTGATCGCCTTCAAGAAATCCGCGCACTGAAACTTCGATGATTCCCTTTCTGCAGCCGCTCGAACCGTTTCCGCCGGTCGCCGCGGCGCGTGCCGACATGGGCGGCCTGCTCGCCGTCGGCGCCGATCTCTCCGTCGCCCGCCTGCTCAATGCCTACCGACACGGCATCTTTCCCTGGGGCACGGTCGAGGGCCAGCCATTGTGGTACAGCCCCGATCCGCGCATGGTGCTGTTTCCCGACGAATTCCGTCTCACCATCTCGCTTCGCAAGACCCTGCGCGCCCGGCGCCACGAAATTCGCTTCGACCACGACTTTCCGGCCGTGATCGGCGCCTGTGCCGAGATGCCGCGCCCCGGCCAGGACGGCACCTGGATCACGCCGGACATGATGGACGCCTACATCCGCCTGCATGAACTCGGCTGGGCGCATTCGGTCGAAGTTTATGCAGAAGGCACTCTGACTGGCGGCTTGTACGGCATCGGGATTGGCCGCATGTTCTATGGCGAGTCGATGTTTTCCCGGCGCAGCAACGCTTCGAAGATTGCCTTCGCCCATCTCGTCCGCTATCTTCTCGTCCACGACATCTCCATGATCGACTGCCAGATGCGCACCGAACACCTCGCCTCGCTGGGCGGCCGCGAAATTCCGCGCAGCGATTTCATCGTCCGGCTGAATCAACTGATCGAATGTGAAAGTCCGCGCCAGCGCTGGACCGCCGACGATCTCGACCTGAACTGGTAAGCATGGCTCTTCCCGACGATTCCGCACTGCCCTATTCGCTGTTGCAGTTCTACGCGACCTCGCCTTATCCGTGCAGTTACCTGCCCGACCGCGAGGCGCGCTCGCAGGTCGCCACGCCGACCCATCTGATCGACACCGAGGTCTACAGCGCACTGGTCCGCCGTGGCTTCCGCCGCAGCGGCGCCTTCACCTACCGGCCGCACTGCGACACTTGTGCGGCCTGCATCCCCGTCCGCCTGCCGGTCGCCGAACTGCAATACAGCCGGACCCAGCGCCGCGCCATCCGCAACCATGCCGGTCTGACTATCCGCCAGCGGCCGCTGGCTTTTTTCGCCGAGCACTTCGCGCTGTACACCCGCTACCAGAACGCCCGCCACGCCGGCGGCGGCATGGACGAAGATGGCGAAGAAAATTATGCGCACTTTCTGCTGCAAAGCCGCGTCGATACGCGCCTGATCGAGTTTTCCGAGGGCGATGCGCTGCGCATGGTCAGCATCATCGATGTTCTCGAAGACGGCCTGTCATCAGTTTATACTTTCTACGACCCGGAGGTCGCCGGCGCCAGCTTCGGTACCTATAACGTCCTGTGGCAGGCGTTGCAATGCAGTGCCCTCGACCTGCCCTACCTCTATCTCGGCTACTGGATCGCCAACAGCCGCAAGATGGCCTACAAATCGCGCTTCCAGCCCATCGAAGGCCTCATCGACGGCCACTGGCAACCCCTCGACCTCGCCGATTGCGACCAATGAAATCAATCCTGCTCCCGCTGCTCTCCCTCTTCATGTTCACCCTGGCGCACGCCGGCAACGAACGCATCACCTATAAATGCGACGACGGCAGCGCCTTCCAGGCCGAATTCATGGCTGGCAGTGATGGACGACCACAGGCCACTGTATTCATGGGCATCATGAAAATCGTGCTGCCGCAGGTGCCGGCCGCCTCCGGCGCCCTTTACCGGGCCGACGGCATCTCGCTGCACACCAAGGGCGACGATGCTCTCTTCGACGATGGCAAGAAGCCCCTGCGCCGCTGCACCAGCGGCGAACTGCCGACCTCGGCAAGCGTCGCCCAGCCGCCGGCCGCTTCGGCCAACTTCGTCGAATTCTCGGGCACCGTCGCCTACATGGCGCGCAGCGCGCTGCCGCCCGATGCCGTGCTGATCATCCGTATTCAGGATACCGCGCGCGCTGACGCCAAGGCATTGACGCTGGCCGAGCAGCGCGTCGAACTGGCTGGCCAGCAGGTGCCAATTCCGTTCAAAAGGGCGGTTGACCGTGACCTTCTGCAGAAAAACGCCCGTATCACCGTCGCCGCCCGCATCCAGCGCGGCAGCACCCTGCTGTTCATCAACGACACCGCCTATCCGGCATTGAAAGACGGCGAACCGCAGCACGTCGACATGGCCCTCAAGCAGGTCGGCCAGCCCAGGAAGCGCTGACCGGTGATCTGCGCTGAATCAAGGCCTTCGCCCGCGCCCTGTGCGACAGTGCCTTCCATCATCTGAAAATTGAGTCGTATGTTCTCTCGTACCCACCCCCTCTGGCTGGTTGGCTTCCGACCCTTCTTCGCCCTTGCCTGCCTCGCCGGACTGAGCCTGCCGGTCGCCTGGGTCCTGATCTTCAAGGGCGTTCTGCCGGCGCCTTCGCAAAATTTCTCGCCGATCCAGTGGCACGCCCACGAAATGTTCTTCGGCTTCGGCTGGGCCGTTCTCGGCGGTTTCCTGCTGACGGCAAGCAAGAACTGGGTCGGCGTGCGCGGCTATCATGGCGGCACGCTGATGTTTCTCGCCGCTGCCTGGATCTTCGAGCGCATCGGCATGAGCTTCGGTAGCAACTGGCCGACCGCACTGTTTCTGCTCAGCAACAACCTTTTCCTGTTCGCCATTGTCGCCCTGCTGCTCGCCACCCTGATCGTCCATCGCGACAAGGATAGCTACCGGCGCGACAACATCCTGTTCCTGTTCGTCCTGCCGCTGTTCTGGATTGCCAAGACCCTGCTCCTCGCGCCGGAGCAGTTCAATATCGGCTGGAGCATGACCCTCGGCCTGTTCCGCGTCGCCTTCCTGATCATGCTCGAGCGCACGCAATCGCAGTTCATGCGCTCAGCGTTCAAGGGCGAGATCCTGCGCCGACCGGTGCTCGACGCGGCGATCAAGGCGCTCGCCGTTGTCCTCGTCTTCGGCGCGCTGCTGCCGCCGGAACTGAGCCACAATCTCGAACTGGCGCTCGCCGCACTGCTTCTCGGCCGCCTCGCCTTCTGGTATCCGCACAAGGCATTCAGCCGCCTAGACATCGGCATCATGTACCTCGGCTACCTGGCCATCGCCGGGCAGTTGCTAATCGATGCTCTGCCGCCGCCCGGCGGTCTCGGCTGGGTCGGCACCGTGTCGGTTCACGTGTTTACCTTCGGCACCATGGGCCTGATCATTCCCGCCATGATGATCCGCATCGCCAACGGCCACACCGGGCGCAAGGTCGTTTTCGGGCGCCTTGAAAGGACCGTTCTGTGGATCATGATCGCCGCCTTCTTCCTGCGCCTGGTCGGCCCGCAATTCGCTCCCGGCGCCTACCTGCGCTGGCTCGACCTCGCCGCCACCTGCTGGTTCGTCGCCTTTGGCCTGCTTGCCTGGCGCTTCATTCCCCAGCTTTTCCGCCCGCGCGTCGATGGCCGGGAGCACTGATTACCATCAAAAACAAGCGCCAAACCGATGGCCGAGAAAGTTCGACCACTGCAACGCTCTGCCTGGCAAATGCCGTTGCGTCAAACTAAAAATGATCAGCCGGCGACCCTAGCGGTCGCGCACCGGCAACGGTAGCGCGTTACTCTTATCGCGCCCCCAGAGGTCGAGCGGGTCGCCGACCGAACGGCGAAGTTCTTCCCTGGCCTTGGTGGCGGTAACCGGCTCGTCGAATGAAATGAGCTGGGCGAACGCCTGGCCCGTAAGGCGGTACAACCAGGTACGGCGTTTCACGATCATGGTCTCTCCTCTTTGGTGTCAGTCTGGAAAACCCACTTCCGTTCGCTGACCTTGGCCTGACTTTACTCTAATTTGCGCGGCCCTGCTGAACTGACAGCCTTGCTCGCAGCAAAGCTCACCGGGCATGCACTTCATTCAGGCATCCGGCAGGTGCGCGAAACCATTGAAACTACCAGATGCCGGGGCGACAGAAACACGCTCGACCCGGGCATGGTCCGGCCCACGATGCGCGCTGGCAATCAGGTCATCCACGGCAGCCTCGTCGCCCGCCACCACCGCTTCGACGCGCCCGTCAGCCAGGTTGCGTACCCAGCCTGCGAGGCCAAGTCGCCGCGCCTGATCGACCATGAACCAGCGGTAACCGACGCCTTGAACCTGGCCCTCGATCAGCAGATGACGGACGATGCGCTTCATGCGTATTTCCACGACTTTGCAGACATGTTGACATACTGCCACAGCGCTATATCTGAGCCAATTTATTCAATTAAATCATTATATTAGCAATATACGAAACTCGCACAGATCAAGGATTGTCGAATACACTGCCGCAACAATTCACGCTTTACATTTTTGGAGGATTCCCGATGAAGCGCCTGATCCCTTTTGTGCTCGCATGTTGCCTGGGCCTGCCGGCGATTGCCGAGGTGACAAGTCACGACCAACCCATCCACGATGCCGCGCGGACCGGCAGCGGCGACGATGTTGCCCGCCTGCTCAAGACCGACCCCAAGCAGCGTGACGCGCGCACCGCGCTCGGGTCGACACCGCTACATCTGGCAGCGACAAATGGTGATACCAGTGCCATGAAGGTACTGATCGCTGCCGGCGCCAACCCCAATGCCCGCGACAACGATGGTGCCACGCCATTGCACATGGCAGCCTATTCCAGCCGCGCCGCCAACAGCCAACTGCTGCTCGAAGCCGGCGCCGACCCGCTGGCCAAGACCGACAACGGTCGCGACCCGACCTCGATGGCGCGCAAGGTCAAGGCCGACGAGGCGGCAGGCGTCATTTCGCTGTGGGTACTCAAGGGCTGCAAGGTCGGCAAGCCATGCTGAGAAAATACATCCTGCTTGTCGCGGCGTTGCTGGCCGGCAGCGCACACGCCACCACCCCGGCGACGCCATTGCCGACCATCGAGGTCTACATGCCGACTGTCTGCCTGGCTTGTATCGATTGGGCGGAACACTTGCGACAGAACGGCTTTACCGTGAAGGTGACGCAGACCGACGACATGGAAGCGGTCAAGCGTCGCCTGAAGGTACCGAAGGATCTTGAAGCAGTACCGAGCGCACGGGTCGCCGGCTATTTCATCGAAGGCCATGTCCACGCCGACCAGATCAAGGAACTGCTGGGCGAAAAGCCGAAAGCACTCGGCCTTGCCGTCCCTGGCCTGCCGCTCGGCGCCCCGGGCCGCGAAAACTCCAATCCAACCTGCGAAACCGGGTGCACGATGCTCGATAAAGACAATGCCCCGCAACGGCTGCGCCGTGAGTTCTACCAGACGCTGCTGGTCAAAAAGGATGGCACGACCTCCACCTACGCTCGCCATTGAACGCCGGTTGCCCGCCGTCGAGCACCCCGCTCACGGCTACAGGAAATCGCGGTAGATTTCCATAGCCCAGGCGCGATCCTCGCCATCCGGATTCGGATTGCGCTTCTGCGTCACCTGCTGCAGCAGGAAACCGTCGCTGCGCTCGCGGTAACTGGTCTCGATGCGGATACTTTCGGCGGGATCGACGCTGCTCAGGACATGGCAGACGCTCTCCGGCAACAGCGGCGACAAAGTCTTTCCCGTCGCCTCAGCGGCAATCTGACGGGCAACGGCCAGCCCCATGCGGTTGGCGACATGGCCAGTCTTCGGATAATAGCCGAACGATGGTGACACCCTGCCACAGGCATCGCCGATGATGAAAACGCGCGGATCGGCATTGCTGCGAAAATCGCTGGCACCCTGTGCCGCCCAGCCGCTCGGCCGGCCGCTCTCCGCGGGCAGGATCAGCCCTGCCTGCCAGAGCAAGCCTGCCGCCTGTTGCGGTGGACAGAGCAGCGCTTCGGAAAAACGAATTTCGTCAATTTCTGTACTCAGGGTCTTGCGCGCCAGGTCGAAGCGCCGCACCTGCGCGTGATCGAGGTAGGTGATCTGATCCTTGAAGCGCTCGAGCAGGATCGAACGGAAGGCCGGCATCAGCGGATTGGGGTCGACGATGACCAGCTTGCCGGGAATCTTTCGCGTCTTCAGCGACCAGGCGATCAGCATCGCCCGTTCGTAGGGCGCCGGTGGACAGCGATAGGGGGCGGGCGGAATGGTCATCAGCAGATCGCCGCCGGCAAATGCGGCGAGCCGCTGCTTGAGCGCTGGCAGGGCGGCGCCGTTGACCAGCGCACCGGAGTACTGGCGCCGCAGGTCGGCCGCCGTCGCCGGATCGTCGACACCCCAGGCCGCGAAATCCTCGCGGATACCGGGCGCGATGACCAGCCAGTCGTAAGCCAGCCGCTCGTTGCCGGCGACCACGACGCGTGCCGCGCGGTTGATGGCCGTGACCTCGGCATGCAGGAAGCGGTAGCCTCGGCGCGTAGCCAAGGCGGCGTAATCGTGTCGTTGCGGTGCCGCGTCACCGGCCATGCCGACCAGCCAGCGATTGCTCAAGGCGAACGAAACGAAAGCCGGCTGGCGGTCGATCAGCACCACCTCGATGTCAGACGCCAGGTCGCGCAGATGACTCGCCACGGAAAGCCCGCCCCAACCGCCGCCGATGACGACGACACGCCGCACTGCCGCATGGCCGATGCCGACCAGCGGCAGCAGGCCAGCGGCGCAAATGAATTGGCGGCGCGTCGCTGTCATTGGTAACGCAGCGCCTCGATCGGGTCGAGGCGCGCCGCCTTCTGCGCCGGGTAATAGCCGAAGAAGATGCCGACCGCCGCCGCGACGCCGAAGGCCACCAGCACCGAACTGCCGGAAATGACTATGACCATACCGGTGATGGCATTGACCAGCAGCGCACTGCCGATGCCGAGCAGCAGCCCGAGCAGGCAACCGGCGAGCGAAATCATCACCGCTTCCAGCAGGAACTGCAGCAGGATGTCGCGCTCGCGGGCGCCGATCGCCATGCGGATGCCGATTTCGCGCGTCCGTTCGGTGACCGAGACGAGCATGATGTTCATGATGCCGATACCGCCAACCAGCAGCGAAATGGAAGCGATGGCCCCGAGCAGGACCGACATCGTGCGCGTCGTCTCGGCCTGGCTCTCGGCTGCGGCCGACAGGTTGCGGATGAAGAAATCGTCCAGTTGTCCATCGCGCAGCCGGTGCCGCTGGCGCAACAGCGCCGTCGTGTTCTCCATGACCCGCGGCATCGCCTCGGCCGATTCGGCCTGGACCATGATCATCCGCACCGAGCCCAGGAAAGGCGTGCCGAAAACTTTGCGCTGCGCGGTCGACAGCGGAATGATCACGGTATCGTCCTGGTCGTCCCCGGAGAGGCTCTGCCCTTTGGCGGCGAGCACGCCAATGACGACAAAGGGATTCTGCTGGATGCGGATGGTCTTGCCGACCGGATCCTCGTCGCCGAAAAGATTTTCTGCCGTAGTCTTGCCGAGCACGGCGACGCGAGTCGCCGAACGGACGTCGGACTCGCCGAACGCCGCGCCATTGGCAATCGACCACACGCGCGCGTCGAGATAGGCCGGCGTCGTGCCGACCACCTGCGCGCTCCAGTTCTGCGAACCATAGACCAGTTGCCTGTTACCCCGGTGCGTCGACGCCACATTGACGACGCCGTCGAGTTCGCTGATCGCCTCGGCGTCCGCCACGTTCAGCGTCGGCGCGCCGGCCGCGCCGCTGCGCACGCCGGACGTGGTGAACGAACCCGAGAGGACGATGAACAGATTGCTGCCCATCGTGCTGATCGCCTGCTGCACGGCATACTGCGCACCCTGGCCGATAGCCATCATGATGACCACGGCGCCGACGCCGATCACCATGCCGAGCATGGTCAGCGCGGTACGCAGCCGGTTGGCACCCATCGCCATCCAGGCTTCGCCGAGCATCGCCTTCAGCATGTGGGCGCCTCATGTTGGCTGACGGTGGCGTGGTCGCTGACGATCTCACCGTCAAGAAAG
>CAZGPO010000006.1:10608-23821 GCA_964527745.1 uncultured Dechloromonas sp. | reverse complement strand
TCTTGGCCGGCAGCGGCGTGGTGTTGCTGAACTCCAGCGTCACATAGCCTTCCCATTCCGGCTCGAACGGCGTCACATTGACGATGATGCCACAACGAGCATAGGTGCTTTTGCCGAGGCAGACGGTCAGCACCGAGCGCGGAATGCGGAAATATTCCATGGTCCGGGCCAGCGCGAAGGAGTTGGGCGGAATGATGCAGACATCGGATTCGACCTCGACAAAAGACTTCGGATCGAAGGCCTTGGGATCGACCACCGTCGAGTTGATATTGGTGAACACCTTGAACTCGCGGGCGCAGCGGATATCGTAGCCATAGCTGGACGTGCCGTAGGAGACGATCTTCTTTCCATCGACCTCGCGCACGAGTTGCGGGGAAAAAGGCTCGATCATGCCGTGCTCTGCCGCCATGCGGCGTATCCATTTATCTGATTTGATGGCCATTTTTACCTGCTGCGGTCGACAAGAATAAAGGCGGAATTCTACCCGCCTTTGACTGTGGATTAAGTGGAATTTTTAGGCGCTTCCCCCGACGGCAAGGAAAGCCTGCCGATTTCGACCGATTGTTGCGGTTGACAAAAAAAGGCGGGTAACCCCCCGCCTTTATTGTCGTCAAAACTGATAGTCAGGTGTTCTGGACGACGATGTTCGGAAACTTCGCGGTCATGTCCTTGGCTTTCTGGGCAATCTTGACTGCCACGCGCCGCGCGATACTGCGGTAGATCTCGGCGGTGCGCGAATCCGGGGCGCCGACGACGGTCGGCTTGCCGGTGTCGGTCATCTCGCGGATCGCCATTTCGAGCGGCAGGCTGCCGAGGAAATCGACGTCGTAATCCTTGCCCATGCGCTCGCCACCACCTTCGCCGAAGATGTGCTCTTCATGACCGCACTTCGAACAGATGTGAATGCTCATGTTCTCGACGATGCCGAGGATGGGAATATTGACCTTCTCGAACATCTTGAGGCCCTTGCGCGCGTCGATCAGCGCGATGTCCTGCGGCGTCGTAACGATCACCGCGCCGGTCACCGGCACCTTCTGGGCCAGCGAGAGCTGGATATCACCGGTGCCCGGGGGCATGTCGACGATCAGGTAATCGACGTCGCGCCAGTTGGTCTGGCTGATCAGTTGATCGAGCGCCTGCGCCACCATCGGGCCGCGCCAGACCATCGGCGTCTCGACATCGACCATGAAACCGATCGACATCGCCTGCAGGCCGTAGGCTTCGAGCGGCTCCATGTTCTCGCCGTCCTTCGACTCCGGCTGCTGGCCGGCAAGGCCGAGCATCTGCGGCTGCGACGGGCCATAAATGTCGGCGTCGAGGATGCCGACGCTGGCGCCTTCCTGGGCCAGGGCCAAGGCCAAGTTGACAGCCGTCGTGCTCTTGCCCACCCCGCCCTTGCCGGAAGCGACGGCGATGATGTTCTTGACGCCCGGCACCAGCTTGACGCCCATCTGCACTGAATGCGCGACAATCTTGGAAAACACGTTGGCCGAAATATTGCCGACGCCCGGCAGGGCGCGCACGGTGTCCAGCACCTGCTTGCGGATTCCGTCGATCTGGGTCTTGGCCGGATAGCCAAGCTCGATGTCGAAGGAAACGTCATTGCCATCGATCTTGATGTTCTTGACCGATTTGCCGGCGACGAAATCCTTGCCAGTATTGGGGTCGACCACGCCAGCGAGGGCGGCCTTGATCTGCTCTTCTGAAATGCTCATGAAAACTCCGGGTTGATGGGGATGGATTGAACAAGTTGCGCTGCCGGGAAATACCCGAGCAATTTTGTACAGTATACCGCAAACCCCGTTAATCGTTGCGCTCGCGGTAAAATTGCTTTTTTATTCAATTTGGCGACACCATGCCGCGCAAAATCCTCGTCACCTCTGCCCTGCCCTACGCCAATGGCGCCATTCACCTCGGGCATCTGGTCGAATACATCCAGACTGACATCTGGGTACGGTTCCAAAAAATCTCCGGTAACGAATGCTGGTACGTCTGCGCCGACGACACGCACGGCACGCCGATCATGTTGCGCGCCGAGAAGGAAGGGATCACGCCGGAACAGTTGATCGCCCGGGTCCATGCCGAGCACGCGCGCGACTTTGCGGGATTCCACGTCGATTTCGACAACTACCATACGACCCACTCCGACGAAACGCGCGACTGCGCCAACGACATTTATCTGAAACTGCGCGCCGCCGGCCTGATCGAGACGCGCACCATCGAGCAATATTACGATCCGGTCAAGCAGTTGTTCCTGCCCGACCGCTTCATCAAGGGCGAATGCCCGAAATGCCATGCCAAGGACCAGTACGGCGACAACTGCGAAGTCTGCGGCGCCGCCTACGCGCCGACCGACCTGATCGAGCCGTATTCGGCGGTTTCCGGTGCCAAGCCGGAACTGCGCAGCTCCGAACACTATTTCTTCAAGCTCTCCGACCCACGCTGCGAGGCCTTCCTGCGCCAGTACACCAGCCGGGAAAACGGCGTCCTGCAACCGGAAGCCGCCAACAAGATGCAGGAATGGCTGGGCGCGCCCGGTGAAAACAAGCTGACCGACTGGGACATTTCGCGCGACGCGCCCTATTTCGGTTTCGAGATTCCCGATGCGCCAGGCAAGTATTTTTACGTCTGGCTCGATGCGCCGATCGGCTACATGGGTTCGTTCAAAAATCTGTGTGGCAAGAACGGCCTCGACTTCGACGAGTGGTTCAAGGCGGATTCGCCGACCGAGATGGTCCACTTCATCGGCAAGGACATCCTCTATTTTCACGCCCTGTTCTGGCCGGCCGAACTGCAGCATGCCGGTTACCGCACGCCGACCAAAATCTTTGCGCACGGCTTCCTGACGGTCGACGGCGCAAAAATGTCGAAATCGCGCGGCACCTTCATCACCGCCCAGAGCTACATCGACACCGGCCTCAACCCGGAATGGCTGCGCTATTACTATGCGGCCAAACTGTCGGCGAGCATGGAAGACATCGACCTCAACCTCGATGATTTCGCGGCGCGCGTCAATGCCGACCTGGTCGGCAAGTACGTCAACATCGCCAGCCGCTCGGCCGGCTTCATCAGCAAGCGCTTCAACGGCCAGCTCGCCCCTGCCACGGCCAGCCTGCCGGCAATCAAGGCGATCCAGAAAGCCGCCGGCCACATCGCCGAACTTTACGAAGCCCGTGAATTTTCCAAGGCGATGCGCGAAATCATGTTGCTGGCCGATGGCGCCAACCAGTATGTCGACAGTGTCAAACCCTGGGAACTGGCCAAGCAGGAAGGCAGGGAAGTCGAACTGCACGCCGCCTGCAGCAATGCGCTGAACCTGTTCCGCCTGCTCACCGTACTGCTGAAGCCGGTCCTGCCGGCAGTTGCGGCGAAGGTCGAGAATTTCCTCAACATCGCCCCGCTGAACTGGGCCGACGCCCGGACTCTGCTCGCCGCCGGCCACGGCATCAACGTCTACGAGCACCTGATGACCCGCGTCGATCCCAAGCTGATCGAGAAACTGGTCGAGGCCAACAAGGAATCGCTGGCGCCGACCGCCGAACAGCAGTCGCCGCAGCGCCACGCCCAGCACCAGCAGGCCGAAGTGCCACCAGCGAGTCCGTGGGAACCGTTCTGCAACATCGACGATTTCATGAAGGTCGACCTGCGCATCGTCCGCATCGTCAATGCCGAGCACGTTGACGGCGCCGACAAGCTGGTGCGCCTGACGCTGGATGTCGGCAACGATGAAACGCGCAATGTCTTCGCCGGCATCAAGGCAGCTTACGACCCGGCGCAACTGGTCGGCCGCCTGACCGTGATGGTCGCCAACCTGGCGCCGCGCAAGATGAAGTTCGGACTCTCGGAAGGTATGGTGCTGGCCGCTTCGGACAGCGACGGCAAGACGCCCGGCATCTTCCTGCTGGCACCCGACTCCGGCGCCCAGCCAGGAATGCGCGTCAAGTAAGCCCTTGATATCAAGCTCCCTGCGAATCCTCGACAATTCCACCGATTTTCCCGGTTGACCGCAGCAGTCTGCTGATCGGGTTCGCGGCGGTTTCGGGCGCCAATCTTTGCTATCATCGGCCACCAGGGGGTAACGCCAGCGCGGCGCTTACCATGCGTCACGTCAATCCAGCGCTCGGGGCCACTCTATGTCCAAGCTTAAAACAGTCACCAAGTGGTTAGCGGTCTCGGCCGTCGTCGCCACCGTCACGTTCTTTGCCGTACGCGCCTTCGATATCCGGCACATGCCGCCGCTCGAACTCTGGCACACCTACGTTCCCCATGAACCAAGCATCCGGAGCATGGATGCCGGCAACTGGGCCGGCTACCTGAAGGCCGAGGAAGTCATCTTCAACGAGGTACGCAAGGAAGTCAGCGACAAGCTCCCCGCCAAAGTGCGGACACCGCTCAATCGCTATTACCCAGACAGCCTCATTTATCCTGGGCGCTACAACCAGGACTGGAATCGCTCCTACACCCTCGAACCCGCAGGAAAGCCCCTCGGCGCCGTCGTCCTGCTGCATGGCCTGACCGATTCCCCCTATAGCCTGCGGCACATTGCCCGGCTTTACGCGGCCAACGGCTTTGTTGTCGTCGCTATCCGCTTGCCAGGACACGGCACGGTGCCGGCCGGTCTCAGCAATGTCACCTGGGAGGAGTGGATGGCCGCGACGCGGCTTGCCGTCCGCGAGGCCAAGCATTTGAGCGGGCCGGCGGCGCCGCTGCATCTGATCGGCTTCTCGAACGGCGGGGCGCTGGCCGTCAAGTACGCACTTGATGCCATCGAGAATCCGGAACTGGCACGCCCCGATCGCCTGATCCTGCTGTCGCCGATGATCGGCATTACCCGTTTCGCCCGTCTCGCCGGTCCGTCGGGCTGGCCGGCCGTTCTGCCGCCGTTAGCCAAGGCGGCCTGGCTGTCGATCGTGCCGGAGTTCAATCCGTTCAAGTACAACTCGTTTCCGGTCAATGGCGGGCGTCAGTCTTTCCGCCTGACGCAAGCCCTGCAGGAGCAGATCGAGCGCATGGCGAATGCCAACGCGCTGCTGAATCTGGCGCCGGTCCTGACTTTCCAGTCGGTGATCGATTTCACGGTCAGTACGCGGGCGATCGTTTCTTCGCTTTATGCCAATCTGCCGGCCAATGGCAGCGAACTGGTGTTGTTCGATGTCAATCGCTCGGTCAAGATCGGTCCGCTGTTGCGGCGCTCTTCCGAAACGGCGCTGACCCGCGTCTTGCCCGAGTTTCCGCAGCGTTACCGGATTACGATCGTCGGCAACGATCCTGCCGATCCGGGGGTAACGTTTGTCCGGACCATCGATGGCGGGAGCAAGATGGAGCATGTCCGCGACCTGGGTATCTCTTATCCGCCCGAGGTGTTTTCGATGTCGCATCTTTCGATTCCGTTCCCGCTGAGCGATTCGCTTTATGGGATGCATCCCGATACGACCCAGGAGAATTTTGGCGTTCAGCTCGGCGCCCTGGCACTGCGCGGCGAGCGCGGGGCCCTGATCGTCGATATGGATTTTCTGTCGCGGGTGGCTTCGAATCCTTTTTTCCCGTTCATAACCGAGCTGATCGACGAAGGCATCCGCGACCCGCGACCCATCGCGCCACGCCCGACGCCGGGCGTGACTTATGCCCCGAAAGGCAGCGAGCCGAAAATCGACTTCGACGAAGCTTTCCCAGACCCCGTCAGCGGGACCAAGGACATGCCATAGAGTAGTCGCTGCTGCCACCCGGAAATGGAAACGGCCCCGCAAGCGGGGCCGTTTCTTTGGCGGAATTCGTTGTCAGAACGATCCGAACAGCCCACCCAGGACGATGACTGCGATTAGCGCCAGCAGCGCGCCGACGACACAGCACATGACGATATCGATATAGCTTTTGCTGTGCGTCGACCCGCAGACCGCGAGCAGCGTAATGACGGCACCATTGTGCGGCAGGCTGTCCAGGGTTCCGGCGCTGATCACCGCAACACGATGCAACAGAGCCGGATCGATACCCTGCTCCCCGGCGATCTGGAGGTAGATCGGACCGAGCGCCTCGAGTGCGATGGTCATTCCGCCCGAAGCAGAGCCGGTGAGCGCCGCCAGCACGTTGGTCGATACGGCCAGCGACACCAGCGGGCCGCCGTCGATCGACAGTACCCAATCGGCGACTGCCGCAAAGGCCGGCAGTGCCGCGACGACAGCGCCGAACCCGACCAGGCTGGCGACACTCACAATGGGCAATACGGAAGCGTTCGCACCAGCATCGACTGATGCCCGCAACTCGGGCAGGCGCTGGCGATTGAGCGCAACCAGCACCAGAATGGCGGCGATCAGCGCGACGACGACCGACCAGATGCCACTAACCGACGCAATGCTGATGCCGCCCCACTGCGGTTCGGCCAGAAAGCCGGTATCGAGGCGCGGAATCACCAGCATCGACATCGTCAGATTAACCAGGACGACGACGATCAACGGCAATGCCGCGACCATGACGCTGGGCTGCTCCGGGCTATGATGACCGTGCATGATTTCCGCCGGGTCGAAGGCGCCGGAATTCGTCGCCCGCTCGCGCACGAGTTGGTCTTCAGACGCCGACTTGACTGCTCCGGCCCCTCCGACAATCTCGCCAAAGCCCTCACCCGCCAGCCGGGCTTTGTTCTCGGCACGCATCAACCACCAGAGGCCGAAACCGAACATGATGAGCGACGCAATGATTCCCAGCCCCGGCGCGGCAAACGGCGTCGTACCGAAAAAAGGCATCGGGATGGCATTCTGGACGGCAGGCGTGCCCGGCATCGCCGACATCGTGAAAGTCATCGTCCCCAGCGCGACTGCCGCCGGCGTCAGACGATTCGGAATATTGGCAGTACGGAACAGCCCCTGCGCCATCGGCACGATCACGAATAACGCGACGAAGAGGCTGACACCGCCATAGGTGACGATCGCGCCGGCCATGACGACCGCCAGGATCGCCCGCTTGGCACCCAGTTTCTCGGTCATGAAGGCTGCGATGGTGTTCACCGAACCACTATCTTCCATCAGCTTGCCGAAAATTGCTCCGAGCAGGAAAAGCGGGAAAAACTGCGCCACGAAGCCGCCTGCCGCACCCATGAAGGTCTGGGTCCAGTGCGCGAGGAGCGGATCACCCGCAGCGAGGGCCGCGACCAAGGCCGCCAGCGGCGCCAGTACGAGCACACTCCAGCCGCGGAAAGACAGGCCGATGAGCACCGCCAGGCCAAGAAAAATTCCAAGCAAGCCCATAACCTCAGACCTCGGTGAGAAGATGATCGATGTTCAGGGTTGAACGCACCCCGATGTGGGGGCCGCAGGTTTCAAGGAAGGTCTCGCCAGCACGCCGTCCTTCATCGCGCAACATCTCGAAGAAGGCCCACTCGGCGAGCATCTTGGACGAATAGCCCAATTTCAGCATGATCTCCTCGCCCGCCACCCGGTGAATACGCATCCTGGCCCACACCGCACCCTCGCCCCTACCCGGATCGGCCACCTGACGCAGCAGGGCGGCCATGCGCAATTCCTTGATCAACGGCGAATTGAATGAAATTTCATTCAGGCGGTTTTGAATCTCCAACGCTGTTTTAGGTGTCCCGGGGCGCTCAATCGGGTTGATCGAAACCAGGATCGTATCGTCCGAATCGCACTCGCGAATCAGCGGCGTAATGGTCGGATTGCCGGTAAAGCCGCCATCCCAGTAGGGCTCGCCATCAATCTCGACAGCCTGGAACATGGTCGGCAGGCAAGCGGATGCCATCAGCACTTCCGGCGTCAGGTCGGCGTTGCGGAAGATGCGACCGCGTCCGGTATGAACATTGGTCGCAGTAACGAACAACTTGGGTCCAGCGTTGACCAGGCTGCTGAAATCGACACATTCGCTCAGAATCTGGTGCAGTGGATTGCTGCCGCCGGGGTTGATTGTGTACGGCGAATATAGCCGCGCCGCGATATCGGCGGCGACGAAGGCCGGCGAATAATCGAGCGTCCACTTGCCGGTCAATATTTCGAGCGGGCCGCGCCGGAAAGGACTCAACAATGCCGCATCGGCGACGCGTTTCCAGAAGTCCGCCAGCGCCGCCCTGGCCCCCTGGGGGCCACCCTTGACCAGACCAGCAGCCATTACCACCGCGTTCATGGCTCCCGCCGAAGTACCGGAGATGCCGTCGAACTGCAACCAGGACTCCTCGAGCAAGCGATCGAGCACACCCCAGGTATACGCTCCGTGTGCACCACCACCCTGCAACGCCAGATCGACCAGAACAGTCTTTCTGGCCTGGCGTCCTGTTGGCTTTTTAGCTTTTGAATCAGTCATGCCGCATAACCCTCAAATCAAACCACGAAATTGTCTGGTGCGGTCAACGCCAAAAAACACGTTATTTTGTCGTTGACCGCACCGGGAAGCCGAATGCTCAGGCAAGTGCCTTCGCCTTGAGCTTGGCGAACTCGTCCTGGCTGATCGTGCCGGCGTCGAGCAATTTCTTGGCGTCGGCAATCTGATCGGCGGGTGACTTACCGGCAACCTGCCGGATATAGGCGTCAGCCTCGGCTTTTGAGCGCTCCATGGAAGCCCGCTGCCGTTCCGCCATACCCCTGCCGCGTGTCAGGACATAGGCCAGGGCGGTCAGCATGGGCAGGAAAACCAGGGCAATCAGCCACAATGCCTTGTACCCGCCGCCGAGTTCGCTGTCGCGGAAGAGGTCGGTGATCACCTGGAACAGGATAAGCAGATAGGCGACAAACATGAAGGCCGAGAAAATCAACCAGATAAGATCCCAAAAATTACTCATTTCAAACCCTCCCGAGAATCAAATAAAAAAACCGCACGGCCACGTTAAGACCTCAATTCATTTCCCGCGCGCTCCTTTCACCCAGCCGCGAACAAGACTCAGCAAGGCGCTGCCAGTCAGCATGCCGAGAATATAGACGCCGATGGTCAACAGCGAGACGGACATCGTCAGACTCGCCCCGAACAGCGTAACGGTAACCGCCGTGAGGTTCTGAACCTTGAATGCCAAAACCACCACGGTAACGGCAACGATCAGGGAAACATAAACATAACGCATGGCGACTTCCTTCCTATTACAGCAAATTTCGACGATCAGGCATTCAGGGGGCGCTTGCCCGACAGTTCGCCAGACTTCAGTGTCCGCCGCAACAACATATAGCAAACCACGAAACTGGCCACCGCAGCCGCCAGATGCTTGAGCGTGTGTCCGCTGACAAAGTGACCGATGGCGAGCACCTCGCCGTCGAACGTCTCCAGCACCTTGCTCAACAGATACCAGCCGAAGACCCAGTAGATGTCATTACCGCGGGTATAGCGCGACGGACTCATCCTGGCCAGCAAGAGCAGGACGAACACGGAATACCCCTGGAGAACCGCATAGGGCATCACATTACCCGTACCCATGCGCTCCGTCGCCCGCCAATAGACGACTGACGCGAGGCCAAGCAGCAACATCGGCAACAGCAGAAGCAACCCGGCCCGCACGTTGATGCGGTCGACAATCTGGCTGGAAACCAGCGCCATGAAGGCGACCGTCATCGGCAGCCGATCCCAGAACAGGGTTTCGTTATCCGGCGCCAGGTGGTAATAACCCGAGCCAAGCGCGGTCAACAGCACGCCAAGAAAGAAAATCGCGAATGGCCAGCGTTCGCCGGCGAACTCGAAGCGGGCGCGCCCGCTGAAGACAATGATCAGTCCGATGATTCCGGCCAGCAAAAAACCGAGGTTCGAGACGACGTCGAGAAAGTTCTCGATCCCATAGGCGTGCCGATGATCGGCGAAATTGTGGTAGTCCAGCGATTGCGGCATGGACGGCAAGATAAAAACCGAGACAAAAGCCAGCAGGGTAAACGCAATAATCCAACGGTTGCGTGTATTCATGAACATTGACTCCATCGACAAGATTTCCTGGACAAGCTCATTTGGCGATTCCGTTGGCGGTCAGCACGCGCTCGCCATCCGCCCGGTGCATGTCGAGCACGCCACGGCTGACGTCCCATTTGACTGCCGTTTCAAGCGCCGCCAGGAATTGCCGCTCCTGCTCCATGACGCCCTTGCCCGAACATAGCTTGCGCGTGGCCAGCGCCGGGCCGACGATGATCCGATTCTCTTCCGCCTTGTAGGATGCCCGGAAGGTGTTGCAGCCGCTGCTGCCCGACAGCGTGCCATCCTTGAACGAAAGCGTGAGCCTGGTGCCGGGCACGGTGCCGACGACCGCCTGGCGGCCGTTGTTGAAGCCGGTAACCTCCCACTTGGCGCCTTCCAGGACCAGCTTTGGCTCAAGGTCGAAGACCAGCGGCGCCCCGGAAACCGGGGTCAGGGTCAGACGGTCGTCGACGATCGCATAGCGGAGCGTCCCGGCCAGCGATTCCTGGAAGGCGCTCTCGATGGTCATCGCGGCCCCCGGACATGCCATCATCGTCCCGGCAAGCTGCCCGAGCACGAGCTGGTCGCGGTCGACCGTGTAAGACCCCATGAATCGATTGCAGCCGGAAAACCCGGAAACGCGGCCAGCCTCGAAACGTGCGGTGAGATATTGCCCGGCGCCCAGCGCAGCGAGATCCTGACCCGGCAGGCTGGTAAGCCGCCACGTCTGCCCCTCGATCGTCGCCGCCGATGCCAGCGTGGAAAATATCAGCGCCGCGAGGGCGAATGCCGCCCCCTGTTTGTTCAACCCGTCCATGCCGCCACCTCGCTGCGAAAGCTCAAGTCTACCCATCTATCCGTGCTACCCGTATTTCAACTAAATGTACCGACAACTGGCGTTGCGGCGGAACAACGTGCCGCCATCATCGGTTCGGCAGCAGTTCCATGCCGTTGTTGCTCACCCGCACACGGTCGCCGATGCGCACGGCGGGGGACGATGCCTGCTGGATCGTCGCCAGCGAACCGTCGTCGTAACGGATGCCGATGATCCACACCAGCGACGATCCGCTGGCCATGCGATTGCCGGCATAGGCACCACCGGCGGCGCCGACCACCGTTGCCGCCGTCCGCCCGGACCCCTGGCCGACCTGATTGCCGAGAATGCCGCCGACCAGCGCGCCGCCGATGGCGCCGAGCGTGGCGTTGTTATTTTGAACCGTCTGCGAACGGATCGATTCGACGGTGCCGATGCGCGACGACGGCTGCGACACCTGGAAAGCCGGCTGGGTTTCGCAGCCGGCCAGCAGGGAAGCCGCCAGCGCGGCACAGAGCGCGACAATGCGCGGCAACTGGATGATGTTCATTCTTTGATCCTTCTTGATGATGACTGGAAACAATTATTCGGGGATCGAATAGAGCAGGAACATGGCCGCCAGCAACCCGGTCGGCCGGCCGATCTTGCCGAACCACTCGCCGAAGATGTTCTCGATGTCGCCGCTCTGGTAGACCTGTGTCAGCGCCCGGTTGACCTCCAGGCGCAGCGCCGAGTCGCCGCGCGGCAAGGTCATGGCATACGGCTCGAAGGAGAGTTCCTCGGTCAGCAGCACGAACTTGCCGGCGTTGTTGCCCTGTACCGCCATGCCGACCAGCTTGATGCGGTCGCCGGCGTAGGCATCGACGCGGCCGGACTCGAGCATCACCATGCCTTCGCCGGCCTCGGTGACCGGAATGATGGTGGTGTTGGGCAGACCTTCCGCCGCGATGGCACTGAGGCGCTTCTCGGTCGTCGTGCCCTTGAGCACTGCGATTTTCTTGCCGGCCAGATCGGCGATGCTGTTGGCCGGTGAATCAGCGCGCAGGATGACGCCGCCGGCATCGACGAAGATCAGGCTGGAGAAATCGACATTACCGAGGCGCGCCAGGGTCTGCGTGGTATTGCCGCATTCGAGATCGGCCTTGCCGGCGCGCACCATCTGCAGGCGCTCGGGCGTCGAGCCGGCCAGCCAGTTCACCTTGAGCTCGGGAATCCCGACCGTCCGGCCGATCTGGGCGATCACACGCTTGCACAGGTCGATCGAATAACCGGCCGGCCGCTTGTCGGGACCGACGAACGAGAACGGCAGCGAATCGGTCGCATAGGCGACGTTGATGACCTTCGCTGCCTTGATCTTGCCCAGCGTGTTGGGCGCCTGCTGGGCAAGCGCCCCGGTGGCGAACAGGCTGCCCGCGACGAGCACCCCGACAAACAATTTATTCATGACAAACCCTTCCGAATGCAAAACCAGATATGCCGAAATGCGGGCAACGAGCGATCCATAAAACCAAAAGTACCCCGACAACGGCGATTAAAATTCAAGCCAACATCAAATAACGCAACTTTTTCATTTGAACGATGCAGTCACGTCGAGACGCTGGAAACCAAGAGTCCGCCCACCAGCGCTACCATCACAAGCAAGCTGATGCTCGCGAACTGCCAGCGGCGAATGAGCCGGTCGGCCAGTTCGAATGCCTTGCCCACCGCTACTGCTGAACGGCGAAGCGAGCCACCATTTGCTTCAGTATCAGCCCGCGCACCGAACAATGACCTGCGAGACAACCCAAGCGCCAGCAGCGCACCGCCCAGAACCACCGCCAGAAGCGTCCCCAATTCCTTGGGCGCTAGCGGATTGGCTATGAGTTCGCCCGGAACCGGCCCCAGTGCAGCGAGCGCGAGCAACAGCGAACTCGTGGAAAGCACCAGCGCGGCGATCTCGGACAGTCGGGAGACGCGCTTCACCAAAGGCATTGGTTCGGAGCGGCCGCGCAGGACGCTGGCCAGCACCAGCACCACATAACCTGCGGTAAAGACCGCGCCGCCCTGCAACACGATGATCCACCACCACTGTCCGGAACCATCGGCGGCATCGAGCATTAACTTCTTCGCAAGATAGGCCCCGCTGGGGACGACACCCATGAGGGCAAGACCGGCCAGCGCAAATGTCAAGACGGTGACGGGCATCGCCCGGGCGACGCCGGCGAGGTCGGCGATGCGATCGTGACCGAGCGCCGCATAAATGAGACCGGCAGCCATGAACATGCCAGCCTTCGCCGTCGCATGCGATATGACTTGCAGGAACCCACCGGTCAGCGCAGTTCCGTGCACCAGCGCACTGCCAGAAGAATCGAAGGCGAGCGGGAACATCAGAAACAGATAGCCGATCTGCGCCATCGTCGAATAGGCAACGAGCAGCTTCAAACGCTCCTGCCGCAGTGCGACGATACTGCCGACGACGATAGCCGCGGTACCGAGCGCCCCAAGCAGTTGCGCTGCGGAAAGCGTCACCACACACGGCATCACATCGAACCATAGCCG
>CAZGPO010000006.1:0-10598 GCA_964527745.1 uncultured Dechloromonas sp. | reverse complement strand
CAGGAACAGGTAGCCGATCTGCGCCATCGTCGAATAGGCGACCAGCAGCTTCAAGCGCTCCTGCCGAAGTGCGACGACGCTACCGACGACAATCGCCGCCGCACCCAGTGCCCCGAGCAGTTGCGCCGCGGGTAACGTCACCACGCCCGGCATCACGTCGAACCACAGACGCACGATAAGAAACCACGAGCCCTTGACGACCAGCGCCGAAAGCACTGCGCTGGCTGCCGCCGGCGCCCCGGCATGGGCCGGCGGCAGCCACAGGTGAAATGGAAAAAGCGCCGTCTTCGCCAGCAAACCGGTCGTCATCAACGCGGCCGCGACGAAACTGACGGCCTCGGGACGGACGCGTTCGGCCAGCAAGGCGATGTCGAGCGTTCCGTAAGCACCATACAGCAGCACCGCGCCGAGCATGTAGAGCACCGAGCCGAAGAGGGCGAACAGCAGGTAGCGCAATGCGGCCTGCAAGGTCTCGGGACGGCCTTCGAGACTGACCAGCGGCACGCCGGCGAAGGTCAGGAGTTCGAGTGCGACATACAGCGTAAACAGATCGCCGGCCAGAAACACCGCATTGAGCGCCCCCCAGACCGCCAGCAGCAGCGTCCAGAACATGAACGGCGCACGCGCCTCAGGCACATTTTCCGGGGTATTGAACTCCTCGCGCGCGAAGAGCGCGACGCCCAGCATAACCACCGTCGTCGTCAGCAGCATGACCGCCGACAGGCCGTCGGCACGCAAGGCAATGCCAAGCGGCGGCGCCCAGCCACCGAGCAGATAAACCAGGGTACGGTCAGACTGAACCAGTTCGACGCCAATCATGACAGCGAGTACGAGCCCGGCAGGAATTGCCAGCATGGCCACGCGCCGGGCATTGCGCCCACCCAAGGTCAGTGCGGCGAAAACACCGACAAGCGGCAGGACGAGCATCAGGACGAGGAGATATCCGCCTGCTGTCGTTGCCTCAGGAGCGAGTGTCGGTAGCGCGCTCATGCCTCGTGTCGATCCGCTGATTCCGGCGACGACAGGGTAGCGGAACCGCTGGCTTCCTGAAGGCGCAATAGCAATGCGACCGCCAGCGCGGTGGCCGAGAAGGCGACGACAATGCCGGTGATGACCAGCGCCTGCGGCACCGGATCGCCGCCCATGCCGAGCGCCGCACCACGGCGGGCGACGACGCCGAAGAGCAGGAAGACGCCGCTGCCGATCAGGTTGAACGCGAGAATTTTACGCAGCGGTTGCGGATTGACGATCAGGCCATAGAGGCCGAGGCCGATTAGCATGGCGCCACACAAGCCAAACATGGTGGTCGCCGTCATTGTTCCGTGCCTCGTTCTGGTGGCCCAAGGACCAACAGCATCAGGGTAACGGCGATCGACAACATCGATGCAGCCTCGATAATCAGGATCAGTGGTTTGGCATATGCGTCCGGATAAGCCAGGAAAGCACCCGCAAATGGGACGCCGGCAAACCCGATCACCAGGAAAACCACGCTGCCGGTCACCAGCGCGACGCGCAGCCAGCGCCGGCTGACCGGTGGTGCATCACCCAGCCCCGCCATGATGATCAGCAGCCACATCGCCGCCAGCAGCGTGCCGGCCTGGAACTTGCCGCCGGGCAGATCGGCCCCGACCCAGAAAACGTAGATGGCGACGATGATTCCGAGTGGCGGCAGCAGGCGCGCCAGGTAGGCGAGCATTCCATTCGTCTCCAAGTGATAGCTCGGCCCGGGGAGGCCACCCCAGAAGCGGTCCGGCGCCAGCGACCACACAGCGATCAGCGCGAATACCAGCACCACCGCTTCGAGCAAGGTGTCAGTCGCCCGGAACGCCAGTAATACCGCGGTGACCGCATTGCCGAGGCCGGTGCTGGCGATGTGTTCGGCCACCTGCGGCGCCAGCGTCGGCGCTGGCTCGGGCAGCGCCAGCACGACCGCCACCAGTGCCGCTGAAACGATTCCCGCCAGCGCTGCCGCCAGCGCCTTGACGAACCAGCCGGGCGTTTCAGCGGTGGCTGCGGATTCGGTCGGACGCAGACGGACGGCGGCGCGAATCAGCAAGACGCCGGTCAGACCGCCACCGATCGCCGCTTCGGTCAACGCCGCGTCGATCGCTGCCAGACGTACCCAGGCCAGCGCCAGCATCAGACCGTAAATGGCATAACCGACAACGGCGGCGAAGGAATCGCGGACGACGATCGTCCACATGGCAACGGCCAGAATCAGAACGACCAGGCTACCGTCGACGAGTAGCGCCAAGCTCATGCCGGCGGCCCCGAGCGACGGGCAACGCGCGCGATCAACTGGGACGCCGTCGCGCTGGCGAGCAGTACAAGAAGCCAGACACAGATCAGTTTAAGACCGGCCAGCGGATCGCTGACGCGCGGTAGCAGACCAAGGACGACGAGCCCCAAGCCAAGATTGTCCGCCTTGGTCAGCGCGTGCAGGCGGGTCAGCGTATCGGGGAAACGCAGCAACCCCACGGTGCCGGCGAGAAAGAAAAAGACGCCGGCCGAAACCGCCACGATGGTCCACAAGTCGAGCAGCTGGCTCATTCGTCCTCCCCTGACTCCGGCGCCGACGGCCTGCCGAGTGTGCCGCCATACTTGACAAAGGCGACCGAGGCGAAAGCCGCCAGCAGCGCCAGCGTCAACGCGGCGTCGGCAATGGACGGATCGACAATCGTCGCTCCCAGCAGCAGTGTCGCAACCCCGCCGGTGCCGAGCAACTGTGCTGCCATCATGCGCTCGGCATCGCCGGGGCCGCGCAAGAGGCGAATCAGGCCGAGCGCTGTCGCCAGCAGCACCAGAAGCGTGGCAACAGCAAGAAACTCAGGCATCGACTGGCGCCTCGTCGAACACGCGGGCCAGCACTTTCTCTTCCGCCGCCAGTTGCTCCAGAATGGGCTGTCCGACGTCGAGGCAGTGGAAAATGATCTCGTCCCCGTTCTCGCCACACGGCAAGGTACCCGGCATCAGGCTGGAGATGGTGGCGAAGGTGTTGCGCAGATGACCTGGCGCATGAGCGCTGCGAAAGGCGACAAAACCGGGACGCAACGGCAAGCGCGGATCGAAGGCACGGCGCGCGACATCCCAGCCGGCGAGCAGAGACTGCCACAGGAAGCGCGGCAGCAGTGCAGCGAGCGCACCGAGTCGCACGCGCTGCGGCCCGGACGGCAGCAAATGCAGGCTGGCCAAGGTCGCAGCGGCCGCAGCGACGACGCCAACCGCCAGCGCAGAGACTGAGAAGCCAATGAGCACCACCCAGAAAAGCAGGAATAGCGCCCAGCGAACCAGCGCCGTTTTCAGCGCAAAGCTCACTGTGCTCCCGCTGCCTTGGCTATCGGCGGTTTGCCACCGAATACCGTCACATAGAGCGCCGGCAGGAAGATCAGCGTCAGCAGCGTCGCCACCAGCAGACCGCCCATGATGGCGAAGGCCATCGGCCCCCAGAACACGGTCGGCGCGATCGGCAGCAGACCGAGCACGGTCGAGATCGCCGTCAGGACCATCGGCCGGAGCCGCGAGGTCGCCGAGGCGAGTACCGCCTCGAGAACGTTCTTGCCTTCCGTGCGATCGGCCTCGATCTGCACGATCAGGATCACCGTGTTCTTGGCAATCATGCCGATCAGCGCGAGGACGCCGAGGATAGCCACGAAGCCGAGCGGCCTGTTGAACAGCAGCAGCGAAAGGACGACGCCGATCAGCCCGAGCGGCAGCACGGCGACCACCATCGCCAGGCGGCGGAAGCTCCCCAGCATCACCATCATCGTCGTCAGCATCAGCACGATCATCAACGGCACAACCGCGAACACCGAGGCGCTCGAAATAGCGCTTTCCTCGTACATCCCGCCGGTTTCGATCTTGTACTGGGACGGCAGCCTGGCGTTCAATTCGGCAATCTTCGGCGCCAGCGCGCCGACTACCGCATCTGGCAGGACGCTGTGGTCGACATCGGCACGTACGGTGAGGGTGGGCAGCCGATTGCGACGCCAGACGAGCGGGAATTCCTGCTCCTCGACCACCGTCGCAAACTGGCTCAAGGGCACCATGCGCCCGCTCGGCGTCGGCACCTGAAGCGACGCCAGCGACCCGAACGAGGCACGCTCCTCTTCGACCGCACGCGCCACGACGTTGACCAGGTAAATATCATCGCGCACCTGCGTTACCGTCGAGCCCGTCACCTTGGCGTTGAGCACGGTAGCCAGGGCCGCGGAGCTGATGCCAAGCTGCCGCGCCTGATCCTGGTTGACGCTAACACGCAATTGCCGGGCCGGCTCCATCCAGTCGTAGTTGATGTAACGTGTCCGGGTGTCGGAACCCATCACCTGGGCCAGTTCGAGCGCGATTTTGCGCACCTCGTCCTTGTCCGGACCGGTCACCCGGTACTGCAGTGGCCAGCCGACTGGCGGCCCCAGTTCGAGCGGCGAGACGCGCGCGACGACTTCGGGAAACTCCTCGGCGAGCACTTTCTCCAGCTTGGCCTGCACCCGCTCGCGCGCTTCGAGGTCCTTGGTGACGATCACGAACTGGGCAAAGAACGGGTTGGGCAGTTGGACATCAAGCGTCAGGATGAAACGGATCGCGCCACGGCCGACATAGGTGCTGTAGTGGTCAATGTCGGGATCGTCTTTCAGGAACGCTTCGAGGCGCATGGCCTGCGCCTCGGTGGCGTAGATCGAGGCGTTCTGCCGCAGCGTCATGCCCACCGTCAATTCGCTCCGGTCGGAGGACGGAAAGAACTGCTGCGGCACGTAGCGCAGCAGAAACATGGCAGCGACGAAAGCGGCCAGCGTCAGGCCGATGGTCAGCCATCTGGCGCGGATCGCGCCTTGCAGGAAGGCGCTGTAGACGGCAACCATCTTGCTCGGTTTTGGCTCCGCTTCGACCTTGGGCGCTTTGAGGATGGCCTTGCCGAGCAGCGGCCCGAAGACCACCGCGACCAGCCACGACGCGATGAGCGAAATGCCCACCACCGAAAAGATGTCGAAAGTGTACTCGCCAGCGTTACTTCTGGCGAAGCCGATCGGCACGAAGCTTGCGATCGTGACCAGTGCGCCGATCAGCATGGGTGCCGCCAGCGTGCGGTAGGCGAAGGTCGCCGCATCATCCATGCTGTCACCCACGCCGAGGCGGCGGAGCATGGCATCGACGGTCGTCATCGCATCGTCGACCAGCAGTCCCAGCGCGATGATCAACGCACCGAGCGAAATGCGGTGGAGATCGATATTGGCAATATTCATCACGGCGAACACGACCGCCAGCGTCAGCGGAATGGCCAGCGCGACGACGGCGCCGGGCCGTCCGCCGAGGGCCACGAAACTGCAGACGAGGATGATGACGATCGCCTGCCAGAGCGAGGTCATGAAGTCGTTGATCGCGACGTCGACGCTGACGGCCTGATCCGCGACCAGCGTCGGCTCGATGCCGTGCGGCAGGTCAGCGCTGACGTCCGCCATGACGCTGCGGACGTTGCGGCCCAGCGCCAGGATGTCGCCGGCGTCACGCATGGCGATGGCGAGGCCGATCGCGGGCTTGCCGTTGACGCGGAACATCGGCTGCGGCGGATCGGAAAAGCCGCGTCGCACCGTGGCAATGTCGCCCAGGCGGAAGATGCGGTCGCCGGCGACGAGATTGACCGACTCGATGTCGAGTTCCGAATCGAAGGAACCGCTGACACGCAGGAACACACGTTCCTGCCCGGTCTGGATGGTGCCCGCCGGCCGCACGAGATTCTGCGCCTGCAGCGATGCGAGAATTGTCGGGTAGTCGAGGCGCAGGGCAGCCAGACGCTCCGTCGAGAACTCGATGAAGATTCGCTCCTCCTGCGCGCCGAGCACCTCGATTTTCGACACATCGGGGACGTGCAGCAGGCGCGAACGCGCCGCTTCGACATAATCGCGCAGCTCGCGGAAGCTGAAGCCGTCGGCGGTAAAGGCATAGATGATGCCGAAGGTGCTGCCGAAGTCGTCGTTAAAACCTGGCCCGATGACGCCAACCGGCAGCGAGCCGCGCATGTCGCCAATGTTCTTGCGCACCTGGTACCAGATGTCAGGAACCTTGTGCGGCGGGGTCGACTGCTTCAGGTCGACGAAGATCGTTGTCTGGCCGGCCGTGGTGTAGCTGCGCACCCGGTTGAGATAGTCGGTTTCCTGAATCGTTCTTTCCAGGCGTTCGGTGACCTGATTCAGGGTTTCCTCGACCGTGGCGCCCGGCCAGGCGGCGCTGACCACCATTGTCCGGAAGGTGAAGGCAGGGTCCTCGCCACGTCCGAGACGCTGGAAGGAGAACGTCCCGGCGACCACCGCGACGATCATCAGGAAGATGACCAGCGAACGGTTGGCCAGCGCCCATTCCGAAAGATTTGGGCCGATCATGGCTGCGGCTCGAGCAGGCGGACCTTCTGACCCGGGCGCAAAGCCTGCACGCCTGCGGCGACGACGATCTCACCCGGGTTCAGGCCAGCCGCCACCTGAACCTTCGCCGGGTCGGAGGCGCGCACTTCGATCGTGCGCATGGAGACCGTCAAGGCCTGCGGGTCGACGACCCACACCGCCGACCGGCCTTCAGCGCGGACCAGCGCCGACGCGGGAAGCTCGATTCCCTGCGGGGCCCCGACCTGCATGCGACCGGTCACGGTGGTTCCCAGTCGCATCGCGGACGGCGGGTCGATCAGTCCGACGCGCACCGCGAAGGTTCCGGTCACGGGGTCGGCGCGCGGCGAAACTTCGCGCACCCGACCCTTGGCTTTCACCGCCGGATCGCTGGCCAGGGTTACGGTAATTTCCGGATTTGCCGGCGCGCTGTCCTTCAATCGCGCGGAAACGTCAAAGACGGCATCGCGACCATCCTTGCGCGCAACCTGAACGACCATGCGCCCTCCCTGGACAACCTCTCCTGGCTCGGCGCCGACCGCGGTCACCACGCCGCCGGCATCGGCCAGCAGTTGCGTGTAACCTAGGCGATTGCGGGCGATGCCGACCTGCGCCTGCGCCGCATCGACCTGCGACTGCGCACTTTGTGCGACCTGCGTGATCCTGTCGAAAGCGGCCTGGGAAATGAAGTTCTGGGCCAGCAGCGAGCGGTTGCGCGCCTCGTTGGCGCGCGCCTCGATGAGTTGCCCGCGCGCTCCCTGCAGGGTGGCTTCCGCCGCGCGCAGACCATTTTCCTCGTTTTCCGGATTGAGCCGCGCGATTTCCTGGCCGGCCGTGACCGTGTCGCCGACATTCACCGCCCGGCTGATCATGCGCCCGTCGATACGAAACGCCAGATTGACTTCCGATTCCGCCTGCACCCTGCCGGTGAGCGACACCGAATCGCCACCGTTCCCTGACTCGACGGTCACCACCCGCACCGGCCGGATTTCCGGCGCCACTGCCTCTTCGGCGGGCCGGCAGGCGACGAGAAGCGTCAGCACCGAGCCGACGACGATCAGGTTCAATTTTCCCAGTACAAGCTTCCGGTCAGTCAGTAACATTTCCGTCCCCATCGTTAAATCAGGCCTGATTCAAGCAAACCCGCTACGGCGCGTTGCCGGCGGCGTCTGGCCCGGATGGCGCAATTATATTGAACCCAGCGGTTGCCGTCAGCACATGTTGAGTGCAGCAAGGGAGTCGCGGCAGTCATCCGATGGTTGCGGCCACGGCAACGATCGCCGTCGCCATGATGAACATCCCCAGCCACAACGGCCAGACGAAGCGCAGGTACTGGTTGTAGCCGACCCTGGCGATGGCCAGCCCCCCGACCAGCACGACACTGGTCGGCGCGACGATCAGCGCCAGGCCATGGCCCATGATCCAGGCGGTGATGGTGGTGGCGCGGCTGACTTGGGCAAAGTCGGCCAGCGGTGCCAGCAGCGGCATCGCCAATGCCCCATGCCCCGAGCTGGACGGAATCAGCGCCCCCAGCGGTATGTTCACCAGCACTGTCAGAAAGGTAAAGACGGCCGCCGACGCACCGCTGACCATCTTCTCCATGGAAAAGAGCACGGTATCCAGCGTCTGCGTGTTGGTCATGATCGCCGAGACGCCGCCAGCTAGCAGCACCACCATGGCCGGCCCCATCATGTCCGAGGCACCGGCGGCGATCAGGCGCACCGTCTCTTTCTCGCCCTTGCCCGCCACGATGCCCACCAGCACCGAAGCCAGGATAAACAGCATCGCCAGTTGCGGAAACCACCAGTTCAGCTCGAACCAGAATGGCCGCGTGCCGGCGACCTTGTGCGTTGCGTAATAATCGGCAGGGCCGGCATGGCCGCCAAGCACGCTGGACCAGGGAATGACCGAGAAGATCATCAGGCCGAAGGCAAAGGCCGTGATCGCCAGCACCCACTTCTGCGTGGTCGTCAATTGCTCCCGCCCTAGGGGCACTTCCTGATCACGCTCCCCGGACTCCTGATCGGGCACCGCGGCATCCGTGGCGTCGGGTTCGTCCCATCCGACCAGCGACACATTGCGGTCCTGGCGAACCCTGGCCGCGTAGTGCAATACCCAGGCGACCGACATCGCGGTCAGCACGACCCACAGAATGGCCCGCAACACGATACCCTCGCCGATCGAAACACCGGCTTCACCCGCCGCGACGCCAATCGAGAACGGGTTGACGGTCGCCCCCATGACGCCGACCAGTGCGCCGAGGATGATCATCGACGCGGTCACCAGGCGGTCGTAGCCAAGCGCCGCCATCAGCGGCAGGAAAAGCGCGTAAAAGCCCAGCGTCTCCACCGAGAAGCCCATGGTCGATCCGAGCAGCGAAAACAGCACCATCACCGACGTAATCAGCAGCCAACCCTTGTCGCGCAAGCGATGGGCCAGCGCCGCGACAGCGACTTCCAGACTGCGCGTGGCAAAGCTCACCGAGATGAAGGCACCGATCGACATGATGAAGACGATGATGCCGATCTGGCCGAAAATCCGGCCCACCGCTTCGGGATCGATGGTCTCCGTGTGGATGCTGCGCAGACCGTAGATTCCGTTGATCGGCGCCAGTACCAACTGCTGTATCGTCTCGGTCAAGCTCAGTGGCGACGCTGTCTGCTCATAGGTGCCGGGGATCGGCGAGCCATCGGCATCGGTCAGGTAGCGCCCCGCCGGAATGAACAGCGCGGCGACCCAGACCAGCACGACGACGATTGCCAGCGTGGTGACCGCACCCGGGAACTTGAAGCCGAGTTTCGGCGCCCGCGCCTCGCTCTCGACGTCGCTCAAACTCATGAAATCGTCTACTCCTTATTCGCCGCGTTCATCATCTACGCCGTCACATCCACCGACAGCCACGAAGGCTGTCGGGAACGGATCAAAAGTAAACCGGGTCGCGGATGATCGGGCAGGTCATGCAGTGACCGCCACCACGCCCACGCCCGAGTTCGGCGCCGACGATGGTGATGACCTCGATGCCCGCCTTGCGCAGCAGCGTGTTGGTGTAGGTGTTGCGGTCATAGGCGTAAACCACACCGGGCGAGGCGCACACCAGGTTGGCGCCGCTGTCCCACTGCGTGCGCTCGCGCTGGTAGTCGCTGCCGCCGGCTTCGACGATGCGCAGCTTCTTGAAGCCCAGCGCTTGCGCCACGACGTCGACGAAGGGTTTCTTCTCGGCGTGGAGTTCGACACCGCTCGGGTGACTGCTCGGGCGATAAGAGAAGGTGGTGGTCTGATTCATGAAGTCCGGCGCCAGCAGCACACAGTCGCGGTCAGCGAACGTGAACACGGTGTCCAGGTGCATCGCCGCGCGGATCTTCGGCATTGCCGCGACGATCACGCGCTCGGCGGCGCCCTTCTTGAACAGCGTGGCGGCGAGCTGGCTAATCGCCTGGCGCGAGGTACGTTCGCTCATGCCGATCAGCACGTTGCCCTTGCCGATCGGCATCACGTCGCCGCCTTCGAGCGTGGCCAGGCCGTGGTCTTGGGTCGGGTCGCCCCACCAGACATTGACCTTGCCGGCGAAGTCGGGGTGGAACTTGTAGATCGCCGTCGTCAGGATCGTCTCTTCGTGGCGTGCCGGCCAATAGAGCGGGTTCAGCGTCACGCCACCGTAGATCCAGCAGGTGGTGTCGCGCGTGTACAACGTATTCGGCAGCGGCGGCAGCAGGTATTCGGTGGCGCCCGCGGCTTCCTTGACCACCTTCAGCGCCTTGCCGCCAGCCGACTCTGGGAAATCGAGCGTCGACAACCCGCCGATCAGCGTCTCGGCCAAGTCGCGGTCGCTCAGACCCTCGAGGTAGCTGCGCAGCTCGTCGATGAAACCCAGGCCCACCTGGTTGGGCACCACCTGGTTGTCGAGGATCCACTTCTTGCCTTCGGGCACGGCCAGCGTCTCGGCCAGCAGGTTGTGCATCTCCACGACATCGATGCCGCGGTCGCGCATCTTGCTGACGAAATCGAAATGGTCGCGCTTGGCGTTTTCGACCCAGAGCACGTCGTCGAAGAGCAGGGCATCGCAATTGGACGGCGTCAGCCGGGCGTGCGCGCGCCCGGGCGCACAGACCATCACCTTGCGCAGTTGGCCGACTTCCGAGTGCACTCCGCACTTGACTACGCCGGCAGTGGCCATGATGAAGTCCGTTGTGGACAGGGACGTTTAGATGGAGATGGCGCCGGTCGCCAGGC
>CAZGPO010000005.1:24972-26460 GCA_964527745.1 uncultured Dechloromonas sp. | reverse complement strand
ACCTCGAGCAGATTGCCCTGCAGATCGCTGACGAAGATGGCCTCGCCGGCGATGTCGAAAATCTGCTGGGCCATCTGCATCCGTTCTTCGGTCTTTCTACGCTCGGTGACATCGCGCACGATGGCCCACATCGCTTCCGGCTGCCCGTTCTTGTCGCGCATGAGGAAAGTCCGCAACTCCACCGGAAACACCGTGCCGTCCTTGCGGATGTATTCCTTTGCGTAAACCTCGGAATGACCGTCGGGAATGATCTGCTCGGCGACGATCCGCGCCTCCATCTCGTGCCACCTGGCCGGCGTCAGGTCGACGTAGGTCAGATCCTGCAGTTCCTCGGCGGAATAGCCGACCATCTCCTGGTAAACCGAGTTGCATTCACTGATGTGGCCTGCCATATCGACCAGGACGAAGGCATCGAGCAGGCTCTCGTGCAGGCGGCGGTAGCGCTCTTCGCTCGCCCGCAGGGTTTCTTCGGCGCTCTGCCGTGCAGTGATATCGGCACTGACGCCGACCATGGCAACCGGCTTGCCAGACTCGTCGCGGACCAGGGTGGTGCGCAGGTCGATGATCATGGGCGAGCCGTCCGCCCGGTAATTGACGACCTTGCCGCTCCAGGCGCCGAAGCGGCGGGTTGCCTCGGCGATCTCTTCCTGCGTCGCATCGGCTTGCGGGCCGTCGCCATAGACCGAAACATGCCGTCCGAGGCGGTTCTCCTTCGGCGAAGCGAGCGCCTCGGCTTCCGCCCGGTTGACGTAGGTCACGGTGCCGGCCAGGTCGGTGACCGTCACCTGCTCCTGGATCTGGTCGAGCACCAGCGCCTGCAGGTGCAGTTCGCTGTCGAGCTGCTTGCGTCGGGTAATCACTTCGAAAACCGCGACGAAGTGTTCGGGCTTGGGAGAATAGGCATGGACGGTGAACCAGGCCTGCAGTGACTCGACGAAGATCTCGAATTTCTCCGGTTGGCCTCCCGCCGCGACACGGCCATAGATTTCGAACAGCTGCGGATCGGCGACCCGGATGCCGGGAATGACTTCGCTGACGCGCTTGCCGCAGACCGGGCCCAGCCCCGTCTGTTCGTGAAAGGCCGGATTGGTGTAGAGATAGATGAAGTCCTGCGGCACGCCGTCTTCGAACAGCATCCGGCAATAGGCGACGCCGTTGAGCATGTTTTCCAGAATGCTCGGCAGGGAAGCGTCGGGCAAAAACGACCGGGCATCTTGCTCAGCAGCAGTGCCGGGGGGCGCCTTGTTTTCTCCGGGGACTGTTTTTTGCATGAGCTCAGGTTTTCAGGATAGTGATGGCCAGTGTTTCGGCCTTGCATTGAGGCGATCGATCGTCCGCGCTGCGAAAATTCCCGGTTTTTCAGTCTTTTTCGCCGTCGACCGCGGCAGTTTGTTTCAGGGCGTGCGCCCGCACTGCACGTAGTTCAGGTGTTTCGAGGCTGATCCGGCCAAGCGCGCCGCTGCGGTAGTCGACCAGCAGGATCGCCGC
>CAZGPO010000005.1:8399-24872 GCA_964527745.1 uncultured Dechloromonas sp. | reverse complement strand
CGAGGCTGATCCGGCCAAGCGCGCCGCTGCGGTAGTCGACCAGCAGGATCGCCGCCGCCTTCTCCAGATCGAGTTCACCGCCGCGACCCTTGATGACGCAGCCACGCTTTTTGGCAATGGCCTCGATGACTGCGACGGCATCGCAATCTGCGGTCGAAAAACCGTAGCGGGCGGTGAGCAAGGCTGGGTAATAGTCGAGCACGAAGGCCGCGAGAAAGGTCGCGACCTCGATGTCGATGTAGGCATTGACGCCGACCGCGTGGCTGGCGGCGAGCATCAGGCCGTCGACAGGGTGGGCGATTTTCGGCCACAGCATGCCGGGGGTGTCGTAGAGGGTCAGCCGCGAACTGATGTCGATGCGCTGCTGGCTCTTGGTCACCGCCGGCTGGTCGCCGACGGCGGCGACCTTCTTCTTCACCATGGCGTTGAGCAGTGTCGATTTGCCGACGTTGGGGATACCCATGATCATCAGGCGCAGCGGCTTGACGGCATCGTTGCGGTGCGGCGCCAGTTGCTGGGCGAGCGCCGGCACGCGCGCTACATCGCCAGGTTTCTTGCAGCTGATCGCCACCGCCTTGACGCCCGGCTGCTGCGCGAAATAATCGAGCCATGCCCTGGTCGCGAGCGGATCGGCCAGGTCGGCCTTGTTCAGCAGCTTGAGGCAGGGGCGCTGGCGGAAGGCGCGCAGCTCGTGGATCATCGGATTGCTGCTCGCCTGCGGCAGGCGGGCATCGAGCACCTCAACGACGACATCGGCCATGGCCAGCGTTTCGGCCGCCTTCTTGCGGGCGGAGGTCATGTGACCGGGGAACCATTGGATGGACATGGGCGGGAACGGCGGCGTGGCGGGAAAGGTGGGCATTATCCCAAATCCGGCGCAAGCGCGCCGGCCTACATTTGCTTACAAATCTTAACAGCTTGGCCGGCAAGGCCTCGTTATCCTTCGCTCATGCAGTCCGGCACAGTGTGTGCCGGCACCTTGAACCGCAGGAGAACCCATATGAAAACGCTTACCAAGATCGTTGCCGCTACCCTGACCGGCGCCATCCTGACCCTTTCGGCCTCCACCGCCTTTGCCGACGGTCGCGGCCATGAGCGCGGTTGGGATGGTCGTCACTACGACAAGCACGGCCATCAATACAAGCATCGCCATGTCCATCGTGGGGCGCCTGTCGTCTATGCACCCGCCCGCTACTACGCCCCGGCACCTGTGTATTACGGCCCGCCCGCAGCGGTCTATCAACCGAACTATTACGTGCCACGTTCGGCGCCGGCGTTGACCATCGGCATTTCGCCCATCGTCATTCCGCTGCACTGAGCGAGCCAGGAGGTATGATCGGGGACCAGCCACCACCGGAATCCCCATGCATATCTGGGTCGATGCTGACGCCTGCCCCGGCGTCATCAAGGAAATTCTCTACCGCGTCGCCGAGCGCACCCGCCTGCCGCTGACGCTGGTCGCCAACCAGTGGCTAAAGACCCCGCCCTATCCGAGCATCCGCTCGATTCAGGTGCCCAAGGGCTTCGATGTGGCCGACAACCACATCGTCGACCAGGTGCAGGCGGGCGATCTGGTCATCACTGCCGACATTCCGTTGGCCGCCGCAGTCATCGACAAGGGCGCGCTGGCGCTCAACCCGCGCGGCGAGCTCTACAGCAAGGAAAACATCCGGCAGACACTGGACATGCGTAATTTCATGGACGTCCTGCGCAGCAGCGGCGTCGAGACCGGCGGCCCGCCCTCGTTCAGTCAGTCCGACCGTCAGGCTTTCGCCAACCAGCTCGACCGCCTGCTGGCCAGCCGCCGCGCGGGTTAAATGACCTCGCGCGCTTCTTCAAAGCGCAGGTTCGGGTATTTTTCCTTGACCATGTTCAGGTACACATTGTTCGGCGCCAGGTAAACCGGGTCATCGGCACCGTCGAGCGCGACGTTGGCGCTGTAGCGGTCGGAGAGTTGGCGCAGTTCGCCAGGGTCGCCGTGGATCCAGCGCGCCGTCGAACAATTGTAGTTCTCGAAGATGACCTGGACGCCGTATTCGTTTTCCAGCCGGCTGGCGACCACGTCGAACTGCAGCGTGCCGACCGCACCGAGGATCAGGTCGGTGCCCGCCAGGGGCCGGAAAAGCTGCGTCGCCCCTTCTTCAGCCAATTGCTGAAGACCTTTCTGCAACTGCTTGATCTTAAGAGGGTTTGCAATGCGTGCTAGACGGAAATGTTCGGGTGCGAAGGACGGGATGCCGGTGAAGCGCAGATCCTCGCCCTCGGTAAAAGTCTCGCCAAGACGGATGGTGCCGTGGTTGGGAATGCCGATGATGTCGCCCGGCCAGGCTTCGTCGGTGGTCGAGCGGTCGCGGGCCATGAAGGTGATGGCGTTGTTGACTGCGAGAAACTTGCCGCCGGCGCCTTGCTTGATCTTCATGCCGCGCTCGAAGCGACCGGAGCAGACGCGCAGGAAGGCGATGCGATCGCGGTGCCGCGGGTCCATGTTGGCCTGGATCTTGAACACGAAGCCGGAAAACTTCGGCTCGTTCGGTTCGACCTTGCGCGTCACGGCCGGCCGGGCAATCGGTGGCGGCGACAGGTCGACGACGGCATCGAGCAGGCTCTGCACGCCGAAGTTGTTGACCGCCGAGCCGAAAAACACCGGCGACTGCTTGCCCGACAGGTAGGCTTCGGCATCGAAGGCGTGCGAAGCGCCGCGGACCAGTTCGATGTCCATGCGCAATTCGTCGGCCTGGGTGCCGATCAGTTCATCGAGACGCGGGTTGTCGAGGCCTTGGATGATCTCGGCCGTGCCCTTCTCGGCCTGCGGGTCGAAGAAAGCAATGCTGTCGTCGTAGAGGTGATAGACGCCGCGGAAACGCTTGCCCATGCCGATCGGCCAGGTCATCGGCGCACACTGGATACCGAGCACCGACTCGATTTCGTCGAGCAGGTCAATCGGCTCCTTGCCCTCGCGGTCGAGCTTGTTGATGAAAGTCAGGATCGGCGTGTCGCGCATGCGGCAGACGTTCAACAGCTTGATCGTCTGCGCCTCGACGCCATTGACCGAATCGATGACCATGACCGCCGAGTCTACGGCGGTCAGCGTGCGGTAGGTATCTTCCGAGAAGTCCTCGTGGCCCGGCGTGTCGAGCAGGTTGACCATGCACTCGCGGTAGGGAAACTGCATGACCGACGAGGTCACCGAGATGCCGCGCTGCTTTTCCAGTTCCATCCAGTCCGAGGTCGCGTGGCGCGAGGCCTTGCGCGCCCGCACTTCACCGGCGACCTGGATGGCGCCGCCGAACCACAGCAGTTTTTCGGTCAGCGTGGTCTTGCCGGCGTCGGGGTGGGAAATGATCGCAAAGGTGCGGCGGCGGGCAATTTCAGTGTCGAGAATGGTCACGGCAGGCAGCGGAAAGCGGAAAGTCCGCGATTATACCTTTGCCGCAATGCAACAAACCCGGACTCAGGCCTTTGGCAGCGCCCGGCGATAGAGCGCCCGACTGGCGTAGGCCAGCCAGGGCAGGGTCAAGGGCAGGAGCGGCAGCAGCAGAATACTGGCAATCGTTGCGGTCGACAGCAAAAAAGCCCAAAAAATGGCCGGCCCGAAGTTGCCGAACACGACACGCACGCTGATCACCACCGCTTCGACCAGACTGGTTCGCCGTTCGCATAGCAAGGGCACTGAAAATGCCGAAATCGAGTAAAGCATGAAAGCCACGACCAGCCCTGATATCGCCGCCCATTTGACGAAACTGGCGACACCGTCTGCCGCCGGCAACAGATCACTCATCCAGACCGGTTCGGCACCAACCATGTAGGCGTACAGAATGGCCGCGTCGGTAATGAAGATCATGAACAGCAGCCCGCAGACTAGAGCCAGCGCCCACAGGGTCGGCGCCGCCTTGCCGAAGCCGGCGGCGATGGCGCCCGGCGTGACCCGTTCTCCCGACTCGAAGGCTCGGGCGATACCGAAGAAACCGGCGAGGACTGCCGGCCCGACCAGCATGAAGGCACCCGCCGCGGCAATCACGAACGGCGACCAGCCTTGCGCCAGCAGGCCGCCCATGATCGCCATCCCGCCCAGCACGAAAAGCAGTGAATAGGTGATGCTGACACCACGCGTCGCATTCGCGAGTCGCCAGCCATCGGCCAGAGACTGGTGCAGCGTGGCAAGCGTGAAAGGCTGGATAGTCATGGCTGGGCGCGCACCGAACGAAGTTAAGGCAAAAGATTTTAATGAAAAACCACTATTCGGGCCGCGATCCAAATCAAATAATCCCCTACTTTCTATATAGTTATGTTGGATTCGTGGAAAATCTCATACCTGACCTGCGAACCGCGCAAATATCCTGACCAGCATGCCTGACACCCTCTTTCCTGCCGCACGTCGCCACACTCCCTCGCTGCTGCCCGGCCTGTCCTGCCTGCTCCGGGTCGCGCTGTTCTGGCTAGCCCTGCTGTCGGTGGCGCACGCCCAGGTCGCTGCGCTCGAAACTCTGCCGGCGGAACCGCTCGGCCGCTGGATGGATGTGCTCAGCGAAAAAGACCTTCCTCTGACGCTGGACGCGGCCCGCGCGCAACTGCAACATGGCGCCTTCACGCGCAGCGCGGCGGACGTTCCCAAATTCGGCATCGGTGCCCGTCCGGTCTGGCTGCGCCTTGCCGTGAACAATGGCGGGCTGCGCCTTGCCGAACGCCTGTTGCAGATCGAAATATCATGGCTCGACAAGATCGATGTCCATGTCGTGCACGACGGCAAGGTCATCGCCCACCGAACGGCCGGCGACGCCGATGCACTGCAGCAACACCCCGTGGCAGGTCTTGGCTACGTTTTCGATCTGGCGCTGCCGCCCGGCCAGAGCGACATCCTGATCCGCGTCGCGACGCCGGATCCGATGACGGTGCCGGTTCGCCTCCTCGACCCCACCCAACTCGCCAAGCTGCAGAGCCAGTACGACTTCGGCTATGGCCTGCTGTACGGCTTCCTGCTGGCCCTGATCGCCTACAACACCTTGCTCTACCTCGGCCTGCGCGAACGCAGCTACCTCGACTACACGCTCTATCTCGGCAGCTTCATCCTGCTCAACCTCTGCTACACCGGCCATGGCTACATCTGGTTCTGGCCGCAGCAGGCGGCTTTCCAGCAATACGTCATCCCGCTGATGATGGTCGTCTTCGGCAGCCTGGGCCTGCGTTTTGCCGACGGCTTCCTTGATCTCCGCCGCCACGAGCCCAAACTCCATCGGCTGGTGCACTGGCTCACGCGATCCATACCGGTACTGACGGTGTTGACGATCCTGCTGTTGCGACAACAGGATACCCTGTTGCTCGCCTTCGTCTTCATACTGATCTTTTCTGTCCTGATGGTCTGGCTCGGGATTGTCGCCCTCCGGCGCGGCAAGCTGGCCGCCCGCTACTTTCTCGCCGCGGCGCTGACCTCGATGGTCGGCACTGCCACGACCGCACTGGCCGTCTGGTTCGGCCTGCCCTTTTCGCCGCTGGCCTTTCATGCAGCCGGCTGGGGTGTGGTCGGCGAAGGCATCCTGCTCGCCCTTGCCCTCGCCTACCGGATGCGCCAGGACCAGCGTGCCCGCGTGCACGCCGAGCGCCTGGCCCGCGTCGACCCGCTGACCGGACTGGCGAACCGGCGCGCCTTTCTCGACCAGGCCGCGCCGATCTGGAACACAGCCCGCCGCAGTCAGCGCCCGCTCGCGGCAATGATGATCGATATCGACTTCTTCAAGGCGATCAACGACACCCACGGCCATGCCATGGGTGACCGGGTCCTGCAAAAGGTTTCCGGCCTGCTGGCCGACGCGTGCCGCGGCGGCGACCTCCTGGCGCGCTGGGGCGGCGAGGAATTCGTCATCGTTCTGCCGGAAACCAGCGCCGAACAGGCCGCCCAACTGGCCGAGCGCCTGCGCGGGAAAATCGCCGAATTGAAAATGGGCTCGCCGCGCGACCCCTTCACCTTTTCAGCCAGTTTCGGGATTGCCGAGCGGAATGCCCATGAAACACTCGACGAACTGATCCACGAAGCGGACGAATGGCTTTATCGCGCCAAGCAGGGCGGACGCAACCGCGTTGCCGGAATGTTGCTCGCCCCGGCTGCCACCTGAAATCAGACGGCCACCAGGGTCTGCCGGCCGTACCATCCTTCGCCCGCCGGCACGATGACCGGATTGCGTACCGCCGCCGCCTCGACGCACAGCATGTGCCGCCAGTTGTCGGGCGCCGTGTCCTTGAGTCTGGCGCAGCCCTCGACCCACGGATTCCAGACCACGACATCGGGAAACCCCTGGCTCTGGATGCCGAGGCTCAGATTGCCGGCACGCAGGAGTTGCGGACGCCTGACATCGAAATAGACACGGTCGACAGCGTTTTCGACCTGAATTTCGGTGCCGGTCTCGCGCACGATCCGGTCGTCATCAACAGCATCGCGATAATCATGGCCATGCAGCCCTTCAAGAAGCGCATCCTCGACCTGAACGACGCGCAGGTAGGAATGCAGGGCACCCGTGAACGCGAACGGCACCGAACCAGTATTCTCGACACAGAATTCGACATCGATGCGGTCGACTTCCAGCATCACGGTAATTTCGGCGCGGAAGGCGTGCGGCCACAGGGCACGGGTCTCCGCATCGTCGGCCAGTTCGAGGGTGACCAGCGCGTAGTCGTCAGCGCTGCGCTGCCCGGCGAGCGACCATTCGCGGATCCGCACAAAACCGTGTTTCGGCAGCTCGCCAAGCCCGCCGAACTGCGGAAAGCAAACCGGAATGCCGCCGCGGATCGCCACGCTACCGTCGAACACGGCGCGCTCCGAGAGAAACAGATGCTCGCGCCCATCGGGCGTGATCCACGACAGGACCTGCCCGCCCAGCAGCGAGACAACTGCCGTCGCACCGCGCGGCCCGTTGAGCCGGACAGCTTCGATACCATGGAATTCGATCGTTTCAATGGAAGGTTTCATGGGATTCAGTTGCCTTGGGCACGACATAGAGTTGCGGGCGGAGATGGAGGAACTCGACCCGCTGCCCGAGCAGGGTGATGCTACCGGGGCGCCGGTTGTCGCCGGTATCGCTGTATTCGAAGGCATAGACACGGCGCAACTTCAGATGCCCGTCGTCGTCGCGCGCCGGGCGCAGCGCGCGAATCATCACAGTGCCGTCGAGAAGTTGCAGCCCTTCTTCGGCACACGCCGCCTGCGCCGCCTTGACCCCGACTTCGCGGGCCTTCAGGCTGTCCAGCCAGAGCCAGACACCTGCCGCCATCAGCCCGAGAACCAGCAATTCGAGAAATTCCATCGAACAAGTATACGCAAACCGTGAAACATGCCACGGCACTTCAAGTATTTTTGCGTGATAATTGCCACTGATCATATTGGTATCCGAGCATGAAATCTGCCACGAACCTGTTCCGCGACCTGTTTCCGTTCAGCCAGCCGATGGCCGAACGGAAGGCGGCGGCCGTGCGCGAACTGCTCGACACGGTTTCCGGCCTCTCGCCCTACGATGTGGCGACCGAACTGACTTCCCAGGTCATTCCGGGCATCGTCGACCAGCAGAACCTGCACATGCGCTTCAAGCTGCTCGAGGATGCGCGCCAGGAGGCCGAAAAGGCGCTGCCGGTCCTCGAGCGACATATCGATTCGTCGGTCCTGCCCTTGCCGCTTCCTGCCACAACCTCGGCGCTGACCGCCGACAATCTGCTCAAGGCACTCACCACATCCTATTTCGACATTGCCAAAAGAATCACCGAAGGCAGCCAGCACAAAGGTCTGACCCACCTGCTCCAGCGCACCATCCACCGCGCGATGCTACTGATCTCGCGGCGCCAGAACCTGGCCTACCGCAGCTACGCCCGCCCGTCGGCGACATCCTGGCTGATGCTGCACGAGCTCTACCAGATGGCCCGTCAGTTGCGCGCTCGCGTTCCCGACACGGAAATTTCGCCGATCGAGCACCGGTATCTGAGCGCCCTGCTCTTTGCCTATCTCGAACCCAGCAAATTGCCGCGCGCCGAATTGGCCGCCGCAATTTTTTACACGCAACAACTGTCCGTTCACGCCCGCATCACCGAAATCACACCGGAAATCAACGCACGCAAGTCAGCGGCACCGATGTTTCTGGTCCGTCCGGACGAAGGCAGTCCGGGTACGCCGCTACTCCGCCTGGCGCTGGGAGCGCCGATCTTTGACGGTTACATCGTCGATTGCAGCGGCGTCCTCGATACGCTGAACAAATCCGTCGAGCGGGCAGCCGATCACCCCGGCGAACCCGGGCTCGAGATTCCACCGGCGCTGCGCCAGACGCTGCAACTGGCAATCGGCAGCCAGTCAATGCGGCGTTTCGGACGCAAGCGTTTCAAGCCGCACGCCGATCTCGTCGGCGGCATCACGCAGGTCATTCCCTTCATCGAAGGCGATGCCCCCTCCCGGCGAGCCGTCGATTTAACCAAGCACAAAGGCCACCACAGCTTCTCGCCGAGCGAATGGTCGCTGATCGACCAGAGCCCGGACGGCTTCCTCGTCCGCTTCATCCAGGGCGACAAATGGCAGGTCGGCGTCGGTAATATCGTCGCCCTGCAACCCCGTGAATCGAGCAGGGTTCACATCTGTCTGGTACGCCGTATTTCCAGCACCAACCAGGGGCGTCTTGAACTGGGCCTGCAGGCGCTGTCACCGCAGGTGAGCATCGTTCCGCTCCCCGGACATGGCGAAAACCGGCGCGGCATCTACCTCCACAGCCTGCCGGCCTTCGGCAACCGTCCCGGCATCATCGCCCACCCCGGTCACCTTGCCAGCGGACACAAGATCCGGCTAACCAATTCTGGATCGGACCACCTGCTACAGGTCGGCAGGCGTCTCGAAGCCTCTGAAGGGCTCGAGTTCTTCGCCCTCGTTCCGCTCTAGGCCGCAAAGGGTCCATGCTCAGCTACCGTCATGCTTATCACGCTGGCAATCATGCAGACGTCCTGAAACACATCATCCTGCTGCAGATCGCCGGATACATGGCCGAAAAGCCGGCGCCGTTCTGGATCATCGATACCCACGCCGGGGCCGGGCGCTACGCGCTGGAATCGCCACACGCCAGCAAACTAGGCGAATACCGTGATGGTATCGGCCGTCTGTGGGACAAGAAAGGCCTGCCGCCGGCTGTGGTCGACTATGTCGAATTCGTCAAAATGCTCAATCCGGACGGCGCGCTGCGTCATTACCCGGGTTCGCCGTGGCTGGCCAGCCAGTCGTTGCGTGCATGCGATCGTCTGCGCCTTTACGAATTGCATAGCAGTGACGTCAAGCTACTGCAGGAATGCTTCAGGGGCGCCGGCCGCCAGGTCACCGTCACCGCCGGCGACGGTTTCGCCGGACTGAAGGCCATTCTGCCGCCGCCACCGCGGCGGGCGCTGGTGCTGATCGACCCCTCCTACGAAACGCGGGACGACTATGCCAACGTCGTCAAGGGCCTGCAGGAAGCGCTGAAGCGCTTCGCGACCGGCACCTACGCGGTCTGGTACCCGCATCTGAACAAGCTGGAATCACGCAAGCTGCCGGACAAGTTGAAGCGGCTGGGGGCGGCGAACTGGCTGCACGTAACACTGGAAGTCAAGGCACCGGCAGGCGATGGTTTCGGCATGAACGGCAGCGGCATGTTCATCATCAACCCGCCGTGGACGCTGGAAAAGAAACTGCACGAAACCCTGCCCAAACTGACCCAATTGCTCGCCCAGGACGACAGCGCCAAATTTACGCTGGAAAGTCAGAGCGCCTGATTTTCAGTCGAGCTCGGTGTATTTGGCACGCGAGCCGTACGCCTTAGCAACCGGGTATTTCCGGGCATTCTTCTCGATTTTCTCACGCGCGGCGGCAGCCAGATCGATTCCCGCCGCATCGGCAATCAGCAGCAAGTAGAGCAGGACATCGGCGCATTCATCGCGCAATGCCTCGTGGATCACCGGGCTGGCCGGCAAGGCCTCGACCTCGGCATCGCTTTTCCACTGGGTCAGCTCCAGCAGTTCGGCCGCTTCCAGATTCAGCGAAATGATCAGGTTGCGCAGCGAATGGAACTGCCGCCAGTCGCGTGCATCGCGAAATTCCAGCAACGCCGCGGTCAACGCCGAAAAGTCGTTCAATTTCATTCTCCGCTCAAACGTAACAGGCTTCTATACTAGACCAAAACGCACCGTTACCCGCGCCCCGCCCAGATCGGGGGAACGGTCGATCATGGCATTGCCACCATGCTGGCGGGCAATTTCGCGCACGATGGCGAGGCCAAGACCGCAGCCATCGCTGGCGACACCAGGTGACTGGTAGAAACGCTCGAAAACCATTTCGCGGTCGGATTCAGGAATTCCCGCGCCGCTGTCCTCGACCACCAGCCATGCCGTATCGTCACCGCCACCGCAACTGACCGCGACACTGCCACCGCATGGCGTATGGCGCATTGCGTTGTCGATCAGGTTGACCAGCAACTCCTGAAGCAGGAGGGCATTCCCCTGCACTGCGCAAGGGGCAAGTTCGAATCCGAGATCGACGCCCTTGGCGATTGCCGCTGGCAGCCAGTCCTCGGCGACCGCCTGGGCCACGCTGCCGAGCACCACGCGCTGCCGGGTCCTGGCCAGCGAGGGCTGCGCCCGGGCCAGCATCAGCATCTGCTCGACCAGATGCACCAGACGATGCGTGGCGACGAGTATCCCCTGCAACTGCTCGCCAAGTTCAGGGCCGGACTCGGCCAGCAGCGCCTCGACCTGTGCTTGAAGAGCGGCAATCGGCGTCCGCAACTGATGCGCGGCATCCGACACGAAATGGCGCTGGGTATCGAGAGAATGTTCGAGGCGGCTCAACAACTCGTTGATTTCATTGACGACCGGCTGAATTTCCTCGGGCACGGCGGTAGTCACCGCGCGCAGGTCGGCATGCGAACGCCCGGCCAGTTCCTCGCGTAGCGTGGTCAGCGGCTTGAGGCCGAAACGCACGCCGAACCAGATGATGGCAATGCTGACCGCGATCAACAAGATTTCCGGCAACAACATGCCGAGCAATATTTCGCGCACCAGCGTATTGCGCTTGACCAGGGTCTCGCCGACAAGAACCGTGTAGGTCTCGCCACCCAGCAAGGTTTTCACCGCAGCGATGCGCACCGGTTTGTCGCCGATCATCCCGTCGTAATAAAGACGCCCCTTGCTGACCGCTTCGAGCGGCCACCGGTCTGGCATCGACAACCCCGCTTCACCGGCGAACAGCCCCCCTTGCGGGTCGCGCACAGCGAAATACACCTGATCGAACTTGTCGACCAGAAGCACGTCCCGCGCCTGTTCGGTCAAGGCCAGAACCGGTACCCCGTCGCGAACCGTCAATTTCTCGCCAATCGCCAGCGAGACATCCCACAAGGCACGGTCGTAAGCCAGGGTTGCACTGCGAAAGGCCACCCAGTAGACCACTACCGCCCCGAGCAGCAACAGCGCCAGCATCGCCGGCAACAGCCAGTGCAGCAGCTGGGAACGCAGGCTAGGTCGCCGCATCACCGATATCGTGCGGTTTTTCCAGGTAGTAGCCAAGGCCGCGCACCGTACGGATTACGATGCCTGCTGATTCGAGTTTGGCACGCAGGCGAGAGATGAACTTTTCGACTGCATTGGGCGTGATTTCCTCATCCCAGTCATACAGCGCCTGCATGATCTGGTCCTTATTGACGATGCGATTGACCCGTTGCGCCAGAAATTCGAGCGCGGCCCATTCACGCGCCGACAGTTCGAGCGCCTCGTCGTCCAGCCAGGCGCGTTTGCCGACCGTATCGAGCATCAGGCGCCCGAGCCGGATATTCGGGTCGGGCGCGCACTGACCGCGCCGGATCAGGGCGCGGACCCGAGCCTCCAGTTCGGCCAGTGCGACCGGCTTGACCAGGTAATCATCAGCGCCGAGGTCGAGCAGGCGGACGCGCTCCTCGAGTGCCTCGCGCGCCGAAAGGATCAGCACCGGCACCAGTTGCTTGCGCGCTCGCAGGCGCCGCAACACTTCACTGCCGTCAAGTCCAGGAAGGCCGAGGTCGAGGATGGTCAGATCAAAAGTTTCGCTTTCGAGCCAGCGCAACCCGGTCAATCCATCGCTGGTGACCTCAACCTGATAGCCGGATTGTCGTAAAACTCTTGCCAGGCCGTTTGCAAGCAAGGCATCGTCCTCGACAAGAAGAATTCGCATATAGGTCAGAACCTGGTCAGTGCAAAATCGTACGATACCATTTGCGGCCTCGGTTCATGATGATCCGATACGCCCTGCGGAGGACGCCACTCGCATGGCCGGCGCAGTGCGCCGAGCGCAGTCTACGCGCAAAAAAGAACCCACCACGAAGGCGGGTCAATTACTACCTGGGGGAACTGCAATTCCATTTTGAGCATTGGAGCTGACCAACTCCTTACAAATTGCAGCGCCCGGATACAATGCACCATCGGCAGACCGCTTCGGACCCGCGCATGCGTCACAAAGTATCGCTCAACACCCAGATCCTCATCGGCGGCGGCGTCGGCATCGCCGTCGGCCTGTGGCTGGCCGCCACAGGGACGACACCCGTTGCGGTCAACACGCTTTATGGCGCCAAAATCGTCGGCAACCTGTTCCTCGACCTGTTGCGCATGGTGCTGGTGCCGCTGGTCTTCTCGTCCATCGTCGTCGGCGTCGCCAACCTGCGCGCCCATGACCAGATGCACCGGGTCTGGAAAAACACGCTGATATTCTTTTTCGGGACCATGGCGCTGGCGATCATGATCGGTTTCGGCGCGGCGCACCTGTTTCGTCCGGGCGACGGCCTTTATCTGGAAATGTTCGCCGATGCCACCCGGAATTTCGAAGCGCGCCAGATGCCGCTGCCCGACTATATCGCCCAGTTCCTGCGCGGCCTGTTCCAGAACCCGTTCAAGGCGCTGGCCCAGGGCGAAATCCTAGCCATCGTGATGATCGCGCTTTTCCTCGGCATCGCGCTGGTCGTCGGTGGCGAACGCTACCGCAATATTCGTGTACTGATTCAGGAGTTGCAGGAACTTTGCCTGATGATCGTCGGCTGGATCATGCGCCTGGCGCCGCTCGGCATCGCCGCCCTGCTCCTGCAACTGGTCGCCAGCCAGCGGGGTGGCGTGCTGGCCAGCCTCGCCCACTTCGTTGCCGTCGTTATCGGCACCACGTTGTTCCACGGCCTCGTCGTGCTGCCGCTGATCCTCTGGCTGTTCACGCGGATTTCTCCGTTCCATTTCTTCAAGGGCGCGCGCGAAGCGCTGGTCACCGCTTTCGCCACCAGTTCGAGCGCTGCCACGCTGCCGGTGACCTTGCGCTGCACCGAGCAGCATCTGCACGTGCGCAAGGACATCGCAAATTTCGTGGTGCCGCTCGGCGCAACGGTCAACATGGACGGAACGGCGCTTTACGAAGCCACCGCCGCGCTCTTCGTCGCCCGCCTGGCCGGCATCGAACTCGACATCGCCAGCCAGATGATCATCTTCTTCGTCGCCATGCTCGGCGCCATCGGCGCCCCGGGCATTCCCAGCGTCGGCATGCTGAGCATGGTGCTGGTCCTCGAATCGGTCGGCCTGCCGACGGCCGCCATCGCCATCCTGCTGCCGATCGACCGCATCCTTGATACGGTGCGCACGACGGTCAACGTCGAAGGCGACATGATCGGTAGCCTGATTGTCCAGAAAATGGCCGACCAACGTTCCGCCTAGGCCGATGGTTGCATTCTCCGTGCCGGCCATCGAAAATAGTCGGGATGCTGTTATCCACCTTGGTTGCTCCCAATGAATGAAAGCTCGGCGAGGGTCGTCTGCCTGGTCAAGGCCTACGAAAGCGCATCAGTTTCCCCCGACATGTGGCTACCCGCAGATTCGGCGCGAGCCAGCGACCTGGCGGCACAGGAAGTCGGCGCCAATTCGAGCGACGAAAACTTTATCGTGCGCCGGGCGCTGCTTGCCTGGGACAAGATCACGGCGCGCCAGCCGAATCTGAAACGCCTGGAAAGCGAGCCGCACTGGCATCGCTGGTTCGGACGTGTTCTGGTCGTATTCGCGCTGATTTCCGGAATCCTCGTCGACCAGGTGGGACCGGACAATCTGATCAACCTGACTTCGCTCCCGCTGTTCGGCCTGCTCCTGTGGAACCTCGCGGTGTACGCGTACCTGCTGATCGACCCCCTGCGCCGGCACCCTGCCAGCAGCAGGAACAGGCCAGGTCCGATTCGCAACATGGTCACGGCGATTACCAGCAAATTTGGCAAGGTCTCCGCCGACGCTGGCGATGCCTCCTTCCTCGCCAATTACTGGAGCGACTGGACGCGCGTTGCGCAGCCACTGGCCAGTGCCTACGTCAGCCGCCTGCTCCACCTGGCTGCCGCCGCGTTCGCCGCCGGCCTCATCGTATCGCTGTATTACCGCGGATTCTTCAACGAGTATGTGGCCGGCTGGCGAAGCACCTTCGGCCCTGCTGCAGCGCATGCCGTCCAATGGTATGCCAGCGCGGTTCTCGGGCTGATTCCGTCGCTGTTCGGGATAGCGCCGCCCAGCGCAGCCGAGATTTCGGTTCTCGACCTCGCCAGGCACCCCGCCGGCGTCGGCGCGGCACCATGGATCCACCGGATTGCCCTGACTGTCGGTTTTGTCGTCATCATGCCGCGTCTGCTGCTGGCTGCCTGGGCGCGGCTAGAACAATATCTTCTGGAAAGAAATTTCCCGGTTGATTTGCGCGAACCCTACTATCGGCACTTGTTGCGTCACTACCGGAGAACCGAAGCAAAGGTTCTCATCATTCCCTACAACTACCAGATTTCGCCGCAGGTGGCGCTCGGCCTGAATGACATCATTCGGGAACTGTTCGATCCGGAAACGAAACTTGAAATACACGATTCGATCGCGCTTGGCCAGGAAGACAATCTTCCAGACGAACTTTTCGCAACGGATTACGCAACCCGGTTTGTCCTGTTCAGCCTTACTTCGACGCCCGAGGACGAAGCTCACGGACTCCTGCTGCGGTCACTGGCAAGCAAGAACCGGCGTGCTTCGCCAATGATCGGCGTCGTCGATGAAAGCGCCTTTCTGATGCGTTTTGCAAATCAACCGGAGCGGCTCGACGAGCGGCGAAAACTCTGGAATCGCTTGTTCGATGCGGCATCGACCACGCACGTTTTTTGTGATCTGAGCCAGCCGGATGCAGCCAGCGCCTTTGCCGAACTGGACATTGGCAGGAACAAGTCAGGCAAGGAATCCGGGTGAGCGACAACGAATCCAGGATAGAGCTCAGCCTTGTCTCGCACACCAATGTCGGCAAGACGACCTTGGCGCGCACCCTGCTTGGTCGCGATATCGGCGAGGTACGCGACGCGCCCCACGTGACCACGCTATCCGAGCCGCATGAGATGATCAGCAGCCCGGCTGGATACGTGTTGACTTTGTGGGATACGCCAGGCTTCGGCGACAGCATTCGTCTGGCCAAGCGCCTGCGCCAGCGCAGCAATCCGATCGGCTGGTTCATCGCCGAGATATGGGACCGCTGGCGCGATCCGTCATCGTGGTCCAGCCAGCAGGTGATCAAGAACGTGCGCGACCAGTCGGATGTCGTGCTCTATCTGGTCAACGCCTCGGAGAACCCGGCGGATGCCGCCTACGTGCTTGCCGAGATGGAAATTCTGTCGTGGATCGAGAAGCCGGTTCTGGTCCTGCTCAACCAGATGGGAGAGCCGCGTCCGATGGATGTCGAGGAAGCTGAAAAGCGCCAATGGCAGGACTATGTCGCGAAATTCGGCTTTGTCAGGGAGGTCCTGACCCTCGATGCCTTCGCCCGCTGCTGGGTGCAGGAATTTTCCCTGCTCAACGCCGTTGCCGCTGCCCTTCCCGAGTTCAAGAAACCAGCCATCCGGTCGCTGCAGGAAGCCTGGATGGCGTTGCGGCTGGAAACCTATCACGCTTCGACTGCCGCGATTTCCCGCTATCTTGCCGGTCTGGCGCGCGATCGCGAGCGTGCCCCGGACGCCGGTATTTCTTCCAGCATGAAGAAAGTTGGCCGAGTCATAGGAATCAGAAAAAACGATGAACCCAGCGCCGAGATGCGAGCAATGCAAATGCTCGAAGCGCGCGCAGTGCATGCGCTTCGGGTGCTGACCAACCAGTTGATCGACACCCATGGCCTCAAGGGACGGGCTGCTGACCAGGTATTGAAGCGTCTGGCTGCGGACTGGCGCATCGACGAACCATTGAACGAGGGGCGCTTTGCAGTCGTCGGCGGCATCGTCAGCGGCGCACTGTCCGGACTGGCGACCGATATCATCAGCGGCGGCCTGACCCTGGGCACCGGCACCTTGGCTGGCGCCGCGCTCGGCGCCCTGGGCGCCGCCGGCATTGCCAAAGGTTACAACATCTACAAGGGCAAGGACGGCACGATAGTCAGCTGGAATGCGGGCGCGCTCAACAGGTTTCTGAAAGAGTCGCTGCTGCTTTACCTGGCGGTCGCTC
>CAZGPO010000005.1:0-8356 GCA_964527745.1 uncultured Dechloromonas sp. | reverse complement strand
ACTACGGCCGCGGGCGCGGCGATTGGAGCCGCTCGGAGTACCCTGCGCATTGGGGAGCAGCCATAGAGTCAATCCTTGCGCAGGAATCTCGGGAACTTGAGGAAATATGGAGCGACCGTAGCGAACTGACAGTCGGCGGCAGGATCGATCAAAAACTGGCTAATGTGATCGACAATTTGCTCAGGTCAAGCTTGAGCCAGCTCTATCCCGAAGCAAAAGTGTTCACTGCGGAAAATGGGTTCGGAGTCGATGAAAAATTGTCAGTGCAACCGGAATAGCCTGAAATCACTACAGAAATACAGCATATCTGGTGGGAGATACAAGTTTCGAACTTGTGACCTATCGCGTGTGAGGCGATCGCTCTACCCCTGAGCTAATCTCCCTGCCTGTCTTTGCCAACCTTGCACATAGAACGCCATGTAAAAGCCGCACTCTCCACTTGAGCAAACCGCCCGTTCGAGAGGCGCGCATTTAACCATAAGTCCCGAAGCCGGTCAAACGCTGGTCGGATAGAATAATGCCCTTTGCCCAACCACGGATTCCCCATCCCATGAAGCCCGTTCGTACCCGTTTCGCCCCCAGCCCAACCGGCTACCTGCATATCGGCGGCGCCCGCACTGCCCTCTTCTCGTGGGCGTTCGCCCGCCGCCACGGCGGCACCTTCATCCTGCGCGTCGAGGATACCGATGTGGCGCGCTCGACCCCGGAGGCGGTGCAGGCGATTCTCGACGGCATGGCCTGGCTGGGACTGGAACATGACGAAGGCCCGTTCTATCAAATGCAGCGCATGGATCGCTACAAGGAAGTCATTCAGCAAATGCAGGCCGCCGGGACCGCCTACCATTGCTACACGACGCGCGAGGAACTGGATGTTCTGCGCGCCGAACAGGAAGCGCGCAAGGAAAAGCCGCGCTACAACGGCCGCTGGCGCCCGGAACCTGGCAAGACGCTGCCCGTGCCACCGGCCGATGTGCCGCCGGTGGTCCGCTTCCGCAACCCGAAGGATGGTGTCGTCTCCTGGGACGACCAGGTCAAGGGCCGCATCGAATTCGCCAATGGCGAGCTCGACGACCTGATCATCGCCCGCGCCGACGGCACGCCGACCTACAACTTCTGCGTCTGCGTCGACGACTGGGACATGGGCATTACCCACGTCATCCGCGGCGACGACCACGTCAACAACACGCCACGCCAGATCAACATCCTGCAGGCGCTAGGTGCCGCGATACCGCAATACGCCCATCTGTCGATGATTCTCGGCGATGACGGCGCCAAGCTGTCGAAGCGCCATGGCGCGGTTTCGGTCATGCAATACGATGAGGACGGCTACCTGCCCGAAGCGGTCATCAACTACCTCGCCCGCCTCGGCTGGTCGCATGGCGACGACGAGGTTTTCTCGCGCCAGCAGTTTATCGAGTGGTTCGACCTCGACCACATCACCGCGTCGGCCGCCCAGTTCAACACCGAAAAACTGCTGTGGCTGAACCAGCACTACATGAAGCAAATGCCGGTCGCCGAACTCGCGGCCAAGGTCAGGGCCCGCCTTGCCACACGCGGCATCAATACCGACCGCGGACCCGACCTGGAAAACGCCGTCGCGCTTTACGTCGAGCGCAGCAATACGCTGAACGTGCTGGCCGATGCCGTCGAGGTCTTCTATGTCGATTTAACGCTTTCACCCGAGCTGCTGGCGCAGCATCTTGGCGACGACGCGCGGCCGGCGCTGGCCGACTTTGCCGCAGGCATCGCTACGGTCGACTGGGAAATTCCGCAAATAAATACGTTGATCAAGGAAACAGCGACCAAGCACGGCCTCAAGATGCCCAAGCTGGCCATGCCGTTGCGCGTCATCCTGACCGGCCAGGCGCAGACCCCGTCGGTCGACGCGGTCATCGCACTGATCGGCCGCGCCAGAGTGATGGAAAAGCTGGCGATACAAAAACGCTAAAAAATGGCCGAATCTGTTTACAAGGGCTTTTCGAGTCCCTATAATGCGCGCTCTTTCACGGTGCCGGGGGTATAGCTCAGCTGGGAGAGCGCTTGCATGGCATGCAAGAGGTCAGCGGTTCGATCCCGCTTACCTCCACCAAGCAAACGTGAGAGAAAAGTAGTTTTGTCCGGGTCCCCATCGTCTAGAGGCCTAGGACACCGCCCTTTCACGGCGGTAACCGGGGTTCGAATCCCCGTGGGGACGCCAAGCTTTCAGCGCGGAGTGGTAGTTCAGTTGGTTAGAATACCGGCCTGTCACGCCGGGGGTCGCGGGTTCGAGTCCCGTCCACTCCGCCACCAACACAAAAACCGGCCTTGGCCGGTTTTTTGTTTTCCCTTTTCTTTTCCCTGTTTCGAATGGGGAATTAGGGTTCGCCAAGGGTTATAATCCGAACTTTGGACCACCCCCCGTTCCGAGGCAGGAGTTTCTAGCCATGCACTATCGCAACGTTCTGTCGCTGGTCAAAGGTTTTGCCGCAAGCACCTTGCTTGCCATGACTTCCCTTGGCGCTGCCCCGGCACTCGCTGACGACGGCAATCAGCCTTTAGCGCTGATCTCGATGCTGACACCCGAGACATCCTTGCCGTTGGCAAGCATTGAAAATGCCCTGGTCGTTCACGAAGTTCGCACTGCCCCCGCCATTGCGCGCGCCGTCGATCTGACAACCCCGCCCGACGACCTCTGGATCCGCCTGCGCAACGGATTCGCGATGACGAATCTGAACGACGATCTGGTGCTGTACTACCAGCAGTGGTACCAGAATCGTCCGGACGCCATGCGCCGCATGGTCGAACGTAGCCGCCCCTACCTGCATTACATTGTCGAGGAACTTGAAGCCCGCGGCATGCCGACCGAAATCGCGCTGCTGCCGATGGTGGAAAGCGCCTTCAACCCGATGGCCTATTCACGCGCCCATGCTTCGGGACTCTGGCAGTTCATTCCGGCGACCGGCAAGCGCTTCAACCTGGAGCAGACCTGGTGGCAGGACCAGCGCCGCGACATCGTCGCATCGACCGACGCCGCGTTGGAATATCTGCAGACCATCTACGAAATGCACGGCGACTGGCATCTTGCACTGGCCTCCTACAACTGGGGCGAAGGATCAGTCAAAAGGGCAATCGAGAAAAATATCGCCAGAGGGCTGCCGACGGATTACGAAAGCCTGACGATGCCGACCGAAACCCGGCACTACGTCCCGAAACTGCAGGCACTCAAGAATATTTTCAACAATGCAGCACTGATGACCGCACTTGGTCTGCCGGAAATCATCAACCGGCCTTATTTCGCAACCGTCGAAACAAGCCGGCCGATGGACGTCAAGACTGCCGCCCGAATGGCCAACATGTCGGTCGACGAATTTCTGGCCCTGAACCCTTCGCATAATCGCCCGGTCATTCGGGCGGAAACCCCAGTGGTCATTCCGGCCGGCAAACTGGCGACATTCCAGGACAATCTGGAAAAACACGATGAGCCACTCACCAAATGGCAAGCTTATACACTGAAATCAGGCGAAAAAATCGAGCAGATCGCCGCACGCTTCGGGATCACCCTCGCCGAACTTAAGCAGGCCAACGGCCTCAGCGGAAAGGCCCGGCTGCGCTCGGGATCGACCGTACTGGTTCCGGCCGGCAAAGGTGCCAACAGCGTTGAGTCGATTAGCGCCGAATCACACCCGCCACAGATCGTCGAACCCGAACCTACAGTCAAGAAAGTTGCCAATTCGAAAACCGGCAAGCAATCAGCCAAACACTCCAAATCCGCGACAAGCAGCAGCAAGACCCGGGTGGCATCCAAGTCCTCCAAGAACGTCAGCAGCAAATCGGCGAAGAAAGCCGCCGGTAGCACCAAGACCGTATCCACGGCAACGAAATCCAAGGTAGCCAAGTCCGGCGACGGCCGGCGTAGCTGATTCAGCCGATCAGGTGGCAGTTGACCGTATGCGTCGCTGACACGCTGCTGGTTTCCGGGTAGTGCTGACGACAGACAACCATCGCCCTTGGGCAGCGCGGGTGGAAATGGCAGCCGGTGGGCGGATTGGCCGGCGACGGCGTTTCCCCATGCAGGCGGATCGCTGCCGGATGCGCTTCAAGCCGGGGAACCGGGACTGCCGACAGCAAAGCCTGCGTGTAGGGGTGCTGCGGCGAGCGCAAGACCTCCTCAGCCGTTCCGCGCTCGACAATGCGCCCGAGATACATCACCGCAACGTCGTTGGCCAGATACTCGACCACCGCAAAATTGTGAGTGATGAACAGGTAGGCGATGCCGAGCACCTCCTGCAACTCCTTCAGTAGATTCAGAATCTGCGCCTGCACGGAAACGTCGAGGGCCGAGGTCGGCTCGTCGCAGATGAGCAGTTGCGGCTGTACGGCCAGTGCGCGGGCGACGGCAATGCGCTGGCGCTGCCCGCCGGAAAACTCATGCGGATAACGCCCGGCGGCCTCGTCGGGCAGGCCAACCTGCCTGAGCAAGGCTGCAACCGCCGCTGACTGCGCCCCGAAGGAAGTACCCTTGGGGTGCGCCGCCGAGTCTGCTTCCAGCGCCAGCGCACCCATGCCTTCGGCGATGATTTCGCCGACCCGCATTCGCGGATTGAGGGAGGCGAACGGGTCCTGGAATACCATCTGCATGTGGCGGCGCGCCGCGCGCAGCCGGCGCGCCGCCATGTCGACCAGTTCGGCGCCGCCCAGTTGAACGCTGCCGGCGGTCGGTCTGACCAGTTGCAGCAGCGCCTTGCCCACCGTCGTCTTGCCGCACCCCGACTCGCCGACCAGCGCCAGCGTACGGCCGGCGGAAATGGCCAGTGAAACGCCGTCGACCGCACGAACGTGACCGACCGTGCGCTGGAAAACGCCGCGACGGATCGGGAAATGGACTTTCAGCTCGGCCACCTCAAGAAAAGGCACCATTTCCGGCATCCGGTCACCCAGCCCGAGACGCGGCATGTCGGCAAGCTCCGCCGCGTTGCCCGACCAGTGGCAGCGCAACTCGTGGCTGGCAGCGACCGTACGCCAGGATGGCGAAATCTCGCGGCATTGCGGCATTACATGCAAACAGCGATCGGCAAAGCGGCAACCGGCCGGCATCGCCGACAGCGCCGGCACCTGGCCGGGAATCGTCGTCAACACCATGCCGCGCCGCGAAATTTCGGGCAAGGCGGCGAACAGTGCCTGCGTGTAGGGGTGGCTCGGTTGCCTGAAGAATTCTTCGCGGCTGGCCACCTCGACCAGCTCGCCGGCGTACATGACGCCGATACGCTGCGCCATTCTGGCGACGACGCCGAGATCGTGCGTGATCAGCAATATCGCCATGCCGCGTTCGCGCTGGATCTGCACTAGCAGGTCGAGAATCTGCGCCTGCACGGTCACGTCGAGCGCCGTCGTCGGCTCGTCGGCGATCAGCAGGTCGGGCTCGCCGGCCAGCGCGATGGCGATCATCACACGCTGCTTCATGCCGCCGGAAAACTGGAAGGGATATTCGTCAAGCCGCCGTTCGGGATCGGCGATGCCGACCTGGCGCAGCAATTCGAGCATGCGCCGGCGCGCCGCCTCACCGCGCAGGTCGCAATGGCGGTCGAGCACCTCGCCGATCTGCATACCGACCGTCAGCACCGGGTTGAGGCTGGTCGCCGGCTCCTGGAAGATCATCGCAATGCGCGCCCCGCGTACCTGGCGCATGGCAGCTTCGGACAGAGACAGCAATTCCTCGCCGTCGAGCCGGACACCGCCGCCGGTGATGCGCCCGGCGGCCGGCAGCAGACGCATGATGCCCTGCGCCGTCACCGATTTGCCACAGCCGGATTCGCCGAGCAGCGCAAAAGTTTCGCCCTTGGAAATGGTGAAGGAAACACCGTCGACCGCAACGAGGGTCTTCTTGCCGGCGACGAAGCCGAGGCGCAGATCGGTGACTTCGAGCATCAGGCGCCCCTCGGATCGAAAGCGTCGCGCACGGCGTCGGCGAACAGGTTGGCCGCCAGCACCAGCATGAACATGGCAGCGAACGCCGCCACCAGTGACCACCAGACGACCGGTTCGCGACCCAGTTCCATGCGCGCGCTGTTGATCATGGTGCCAAAGCTGATCATCGTCGGATCGACGCCGATGCCGACGTAGGACAATACTGCCTCGGCAAGCACCAGCCCGGAGAAATCCATGACCAGCGCGATGATGACGATGTGCATCAGGTTGGGCAGGATGTGACGGACGATGATGCGCCAGTTGGAGACGCCGAAGGCCTGCGCCGCCTGGATGTATTCGAGTTCGCGGAGTTTCAGCGTCTCGCCGCGCAGCAGGCGGCAAAGGCCGGTCCACGAGGTGATGCCAAGGATGAAACAGAGCGCCAGCAAACGCAGGTCGGCACGCTCGGCGGCGGTCGAGAACCATTGCGGGTTGCTGTCGATGATCACCTGCATCATCAGCACAGCGGCGGCAATCAGCAGCACGCCGGGGATCGAGCTGAGCACCGTGTAGATATACTGAATCACGTCGTCGATCCAGCCGCGGAAATAGCCGGCGATGATGCCGAGCAGCACGGCCACCGGCAGCATGACCAACGTCGTGACGAGGCCGATGATCAGCCCGGTGCGGACGCTTTTCAGCACCTGGTAGAGGACGTCCTGCCCCACCTTGTCGGTGCCGAAGACGTGGTATTGCCCGGCCAGCCAGAACAGCGGCAGGCCGACCAGCAGCATGACGCCAAGGGTGGTGAGGACAGCGTTCCAGGCAAAGGTGGTTTCGCCGCGCCAGATTTTTTGCCAGCCCGAGGCGGCGACCGCACCTCGAAGGATTTCCCCTTGGGGGGCAACGTTCTGCAAGCTGGCGCGCTTGACCAGCACGGCGGCGCTTGCCGCCAGCACCAGCCAGCCGAGTACGGCGAGCACAGCGACGCGGAAGGCGGAAAAGCCGGCGTCGACCAGGACCTCGTCCTCGCGCTCGCCGAGGTGGGCGCCACCATGTTTCAGGCGCGGATAGTCGCGTATCGTCTGGCCGCCCGGCAGGTCGATTGTTTCCTTGGCGTAGAGACGGGTGGCGAAGGGCTCGGAGTAAGTTTTCTCGTTGCGCGTGCGTATCGGCGTCAGCAACGCGTCAAGCACCGACAGCACCTCGATCGCGTACACCGCTTTCTGCCCCGGCTTGCCTTCGAGCTGGACGCGGTAGTGCAGCGAATCGAGCAGGCCGATCACGATGAAGGCGAGCAGCAGCGTCGCCGCCGCCATGCCGGTACGGTTGGCGCCGACCCGCCGCCAGGCCGCCAGCAAGGGCGGGTTTCTGGCAATCGCCACGGCCCCGGCGATTCCGGCTGCCACCAGCAGCCAGATGATCATGTCCGACCAAAGGACGATAATCTCGAAGCCGCTCATTCGAAGCGAATCCGCGGGTCGACCAGCGTGTAGGAAATGTCGGTCAGGATCAGTCCGATGATGTAGAGCACCGAGCCAATGAAGACCATCGAGCGCACGACGGCGAAGTCCTGCGCGTTGATCGCGTCGATCGTGTAGCTGCCGAGGCCGGGGATGCCGAAGAAGGATTCGGTCAGCAGCGAGCCCATGAAGAGCAGCGGGATGATGACGACGACGCCGGTCAGGATCGGGATCAGCGCATTGCGCAGCACGTGGCGAAAGAACACGACCGTTTCCGGCAGCCCCTTGGCACGCGCGGTGCGCACGTAATCCTTGTTCACTTCTTCGAGAAAGATCGTGCGATACCAGCGCGTCGACGAACCGATCCCGGAAATGACACCGATCACCACCGGCAGGATCAGGAAACGCCAGGCGTCGATGCCGTCTCCGAAGCCGGAAATCGGCACCAGCCGCCACACCTTGCTGATCAGGAACTGGCCGCCGATGATGTAGAACAAGCCGGAAATCGACATCATCGCCACGCACAGCACGACACCCCAGAAATCGAACGCCGTGGCGCGGAAGAAGGCCAGCGTCAGCGCGAAGCTCACCGTCACGAACAGGCCAAGGATGAAGGTCGGCAGCGCGATGGCCAGCGACGGCCCCATCCGGCTGCCGATTTCGCGGGCGATGTCGCGGCCGTCCTCGGCGCGGCCGAAATCGCCGGCAAACATGCGCGCCGATTTCTGGAAGAAGATGGTGTCCGTTACGGTCGACAGCCCTTTTGCCTCGAAATTGATCAGCAACGGCCGGTCGTAGCCACGCTCGACCTTCCATTTTTCGATCGCTTCCGGCGTCACCCGCTTGACCCCGAGCTGCATGCGCGCCATGTCGTCCGGCGTATTGACGACGAAGAACAGCGCGAAGGTCAGCAGGTTCACCCCGATCAGAATCGGAATGGCGTACAGCAGGCGGCGGACGATGTAGGCGAGCACAGGCGGATTATGCCAAGAGCCGGCGCAGGATGAACA
>CAZGPO010000004.1:25663-31874 GCA_964527745.1 uncultured Dechloromonas sp. | reverse complement strand
AGTGGATGAGCGCGGTGCCGACCAGCCACGGCATGAACGAGGCGTTCTCGACCGGATCCCAGAACCACCAGCCGCCCCAGCCCAGTTCGTAATAGGCCCACCACGAACCCATGGCGATGCCCAGGGTCAGGAAGACCCAGGCGGCCATCGTCCACGGCCGCGACCAGCGCGCCCAGGCCGCGTCAAGGCGACCGGAAAGCAGCGCCGCGATGGCGAAGGCGAAGGCAACCGAGAAGCCGACATAGCCCATGTAGAGCAGCGGCGGGTGAATCACCAGCCCGAAGTCCTGGAGCAGCGGGTTCAGGTCCTTGCCTTCGGCGGCAGCCGGCAGCAGGCGCTCGAAGGGGTTGGAGGTGATCAGGATGAAGAGCAGGAAGCCGAAGGCGACCAGGCCCAGGGTGCCGAGAACGCGGGCGACCATCGCTTCCGGCAATTGCCGCGACAGCAGGGCAACGGCAAACGCCCACCACGACAGCATCAGCATCCACAGCAGCAGCGATCCCTCGTGGCCGCCCCAGACCGCAGCGACCCGATACTGGATCGGCAGCAGTGAATTGGAATGCTGGGCGACGTAAATCACCGAGAAATCGCTGACGACGAAAGCCTGCGTCAGGCAGGCGAAGGAAAAGGTGATCAGCAATGCCATTGCGGTGGCGGCCGGTCGGGCGACGGCGACCCAGGCCATGCGGTTCTGATGGGCGCCGATCATCGGCAGCGTGCCGAGTACCAGCGCGACCAGCGCCGAGAGGATCAAGGCGAAATGTCCGATTTCAGGAATCATGCTCAGTAGCTCGCTTTCGGCTTGTCGCCCGCGGCGGCCCTGGCCTGGGCGTCGCCCACCGCCTTGGCCGCTTCCGGCGGCATGTAGTTTTCATCGTGCTTGGCCAGCACTTCGTTGGCGGTGAAGGTATCGGCAGCGGTCATTTTGCCCTGGGCGACGACGCCTTTCCCTTCCTTGAACAGGTCGGGCAGGATGCCCTTGTAATTGACCGTGATGTCCTTGGCCGTATCGGTGACGATGAACGCAATGGTGACGCCGTCGGCCTGGCGCTGCAGGCTGCCTTCCTTGACCAAGCCGCCGATGCGGAAGACCTTGCCCTGCGGCGCCTTGCCTTCGACGACGTCGGTCGGTGAAATGTAGAGGGCGATGTTGCTGTTCAGCGCGTTGAGGACGAGGGCGGCGATGATACCGATGACGGCGAGGGCGCCACCGATCAGGGCGAGTTTCTTGTGACGGGATTTCATTCGGCAGTGTTCCTGGTTTCGGCGCGCAACTGGCGCCGGAGTCGGGCGATGGTGATCCTTCGATTGCGGGCGACCATGATCGGTTCAATGGTCATGATCAATGCGGTGACGCCGAACGAGCCCCAGACGTAGAACCCGTAGCCACCCATGGCGAGGAAATCGGCAAAGCTGTTCCAGTGGATCACTTGGCTGCTCCTTCCAGTTCGGCCTTGACCCAGTCGGTGTGGCGCTCGCGTTCGAGCATGATGGTGCGCACCCGCATCAGGGCAATGGCGATCGAATACATCCAGAAGCACATGGCCATCAGCAGCATGCCCCAGAGCATGGTTTCGGCCATCGACGACTTGGTCAGGTTGACACTGGAACCCTGGTGCAGCGTGTTCCACCACTTCACCGAAAAATAGATGATCGGAATGTTGACCACGCCGACCAGCAACAGCAGGCCACCAGCCTTGTCGGCGCGGCGCTGGTCGTCGATCGCTGCGGTCAACGCCATGTAACCGATATAAAGGAAAAGCAGGATCAGTTCGGAAGTCAGGCGCGCATCCCAGACCCACCATGCGCCCCACATCGGCTTGCCCCACAGGGCGCCGGTCCATAGCGACAGGAAGGCCATCAGCGCGCCGGTCGGCGCCAGCGCCTGCGCCATCATCCCCGACAGCCGGGTATTGAAGGCGAGACCGATGGCGGCCCAGAAGGCCATGACCAGGTAGATGAACATCGACATCCACGAGGCCGGCACGTGGATGAAGATGATCCGGTAGCCCTCGCCCTGCTGGAAGTCGGTCGGCGCCACCAGCATGCCGAGCCACAGGCCGGCCAGTCCGAAGACCACCGAGACGGCGACGAACCAGGGGATCAGTGAGCCGGCCAGCGGGTAAAAGGCGGCCGGCGAAGCGAAGCGGTAGAGATTGAAGCGGTCTTTCATTCGAGGGCGATCTTCAAGGCAGCGGCCGCCGCCCAGGGGGCGAAGCCAAGTGAGGCAAAAGTGATAGCGGCAAGCAGGGAGAGATGACCTTCTCCCCCGAGTCCGGTCACCGTCGCATCCACTGCGCCAGCGCCGAATATTAACACCGGTATGTAGAGTGGCAGTACCAGCAGCGAAAGCAGAACGCCGCCGCCGCGCAAACCGAGGGTCAACGCGGCGCCGATGGCGCCGATGCCGGACAGCGCCGGTGTGCCGATCAGGATTGCCACGGTCAGGATGGTCAGCGCATCGGCCGACAGGTCGAACTGGATGCCGAGAACCGGCGCGATCAGCGCCAGCGGCAGCCCGGAAACCAGCCAGTGAGCGATCACTTTTCCGGTAACAACCAGCCCGAGGGGGTGCGGTGCCAATGCCAGTTGTTCCAGTGTGCCGTCGCGATGGTCGTCGGCGAACAGGCGTGGCAGCGACAGCATGGTCGCCAGCAAGGCAGCGACCCACAGCACGCCGGGCGCCAGCTTGCGCAGCAGGTCAGGCTCGGGGCCGACGCCGAGCGGGAAAAGACTGACGACGATGATGAAGAAAAAGATCGCCGAAACGATGTCGGCCTGCCGGCGCATGGCCAGCCGCAGATCGCGGCCGATGACGGCGGTGATGATCTTGAACATCAGCCGAGGTGCAATTCGCGGACGGTGCCGGCCGGGATGTCGACCAATTGGTGGGTCGTCATTACGGCCAGGCCGCCGCGCTGCAGGTGGCCGGAAATGATGCCCGCCAGCCAGTCGACCGCAGCGACGTCAAGGGCCACGAAAGGCTCATCGAGAATCCACAGCGGGCGCTTTTCCTTGACCAGGCGGGCAAGAGCGACGCGCCGCTTCTGGCCCTGCGACAGGTATTTGCAGGCCAGGTCTTCGCGGCCGGCGAGTCCGACCTGCTTCAGCGCATCGAGCGCATCGTCGTCGGAGAGTTCCTCGTCGGCCAGGCGGGCAGCGGCGAGCAGGTTTTCCAGCGGTGTCAGTTCTTCCTTGATCGCGTTGAGGTGGCCGAGATAGCAGAGATCGGCACGAAATTCTTCGGCCAGGGTCTTGATCGGCTCGTCCCGCCAGCGGATTTCGCCGGCTTCAGGCGGCAGCAGGCCGATCAGCATGCGCAGCAGACTGGTCTTGCCCGAACCGTTGCGGCCCTGCAGATACAAAAGTTCTCCAGCCTCCAGGCGAAAGCCGAGGCCTGCGAACAGGCGGCGCTCGCCGCGCACGCATTCCAGATTGTCAGCTTCGAGCATGGAAAAAACCGAGAAAAATCAGGGCCAAATTATGAACGCGCAAGTGTACCGGCAGATTGACGGGAATCAAACAAACGGCGGGCGGGATCGAGCAGGAACGGGCAGGTGCTGTGTCCACCTGCCGGTCTTTCGGTCAGGCGCGCTTACCAGTAACGCACCTTGCCGGTGTCGACATGGACGAACTTGTCGCGCGGATAGAAGCCGACGCCGCCGATATTCTGCGACTTGGCGGCGTCGCGCAAGTCGGCGAGCGCGATACCGGGAATCCGGACATCGATGGCCTTGCCGCTCATGTGCAGGCTCTGGCGGGCGACACCACCACCGCGCGTTGTGCGCAATTTCGAGTTGGTGGTGGCGCAGCGAAAGCCCGAAATGACCTGCAACGGCTGGTCGCTGCCCAGTTCCTGGCGGGTTTTGAACAGCAGGTCGAACAGCTGCGGGTCGATCTTGCCGACTTCGCCCGAATAATGGTCGCGCAGGAAGTGATTGAGCGTCTTCAGGGCCTCGGGAACGTAGTGGTTGCCGATGGCGAAGACCACGGAAAGTTGCTCGCCGGTGTGGGTGTGATCGAAATCGAGGCTACGTGCGCCGGGCAGCGATGCGAGTGCCGGTTTGGCGAACGGCAACACGGTCCCGGCCAGTGCCAGACGCGCGGCCTGGCTGAGAAAAAGGCGGCGCGAGTGTTTCTGTGGATTCGGCATTGTTGAAAATTTAATCATCTAATTTGTTGATTCTGCACCAATTTCTTTCGGAATGAAAGCCTGGCGGGTGCGCGAGTGCTGGCGTAGCGCCTCATCAAGAACCTTGTCATGGCCGTAAATGTCGGCGAAGAAATGGACTTTGCCGTTCCTGACGGCAGCGGTGCTGTAGGCAATGATCACCGGAAAAGGTTCCGGCAGGCGGAATGTGGTCGACTTGCCCTTGGTCATTGCTTCGACGATACGTTCTTCTGTCCATTCCGGCTCGTCGGCGAGGATGAATTTGGCCAGTTCCACGGGCGCCTCGACGCGTATGCAGCCGTGGCTGAAATCGCGGCGGTCGCGCTTGAAGAGTTGCGGCGTCGGTGTGTGATGGAGATAAATGTTGTCGCTGTTGGGAAAAACGAACTTGATGTCGCCCAATGCATTTTTGGCACCCGGCCTCTGGCGGATACGCATCTCGCCGCGCTGGACGGCGTCGAGGTTTTCTTCCGAAAAACTCGCGCTGGCCCTGCCGTCGCGGGTGACGAACTCGAAGCCCTGCTGGTCGAAGTAGGCCGGGTCGCGGCGCAGCTTGGGCAGGGTTTCGCCCTTGATGATCGAGGGCGGAATGTTCCAGAAAGGGCTGAATTCGATGTACTGCATTTCGGCCGCGAAGATCGGTGTGCGAGTCTTTCTGGCATTGCCGACGATAACGTTCATCGCCACCTTCAGTTCGAAATTGCCGTTGTTGATCTCGTAGCCGCGCAGCCTGAATTCCGGGATATTGACGACGATGGCGCGCCCGGCCTCTGGCAAACGGGTCCAGCGTAGTCGTTCGAGCGCCAGTTCCAGTTGCCGGATGCGAGCATCAGGCGTTACGTTCAGGTGTTCGAGCGTTCCCTTGCCGACCACGCCATCGGTGGTCAGCCCGTGCCGTTCCTGAAACGCGCGAATGGCATCGACGAGATCGCCTTCATAGCGGGTTGGCATCATGCCGTCGGCGGGCAGGTCGCCGAGCAGGCGCAGGCGTTGTGCGAGCATCGCCAGGCCGGCATAGGTTTCCCCGGGCGAGAGTTTTCCGCCAGCCGGCGACGGCAACGGCATACGCCATGCCGGATCGCCGGCCAGCCGGCGATAGCGGGCGAGTGCTTCCTGCAGTTCGAGATATTGGGCGAACGGCGGCGCAGCCCGGCGTGCAGCTTCCGCCAGCCGGCCAGTGGCAAGCGCTGCCAGCAGCAGGGCGTCCGGGTCGAAAGCTGGCGACGATCCGGGTGTGTGGTCGGCAGCCAGTTGCTGCGGGTCGACGCGACCGGAATGGAGATCGGTCAGATAGCGTCGTGTCGCCGAGGTCAGCGCTTGGTCGAGCCAGGCGACCCGGTCGTCGGATTGCCGGGGGGCGCTGGCTGCGTTTTTAACAGCATCGTTCAGGTATGCGGCACCATAGTCATTGCCGTCCAGGCCATCCTCGCCGGCGTTTGCCAACAGGCTGATTGCCTCGCGGGCATTGGCGTTGGGGCGACCGTCGCTGAACCAGCGCGGTGTGTCGGCAAGGGCAAGCGGCGCGGCGGCAAGGGCACACGCGATGAACAGGCTAGTCAGCGGCAGGTGTCGTTTTTCGAGTTTGCGGGGCAGGAATGATGCCGACAGCGGTTTTTGCGACATGAAGTTCCGGTAGATATGTTTCGTCAGCATTATGTACCATTGGAAAATGCTTCGGACGGCCCGCGGGGTCGTGCATCAATATCAGATCGTATGATAGAGGCCCTGATTCAGGCGATTGAGAATGCAACGTGTTGCAAAGCTTTGATTCCTTCCATTCGGCACTTCTCGGTGCGCTGTTGTCGGAAATGCTCCCTGGTCGCAGCTTCATTGCGAGGTCGTGCACTTGATATCGGCCGGCTTGCTGAAAGTCCGGGCAACCCTGAGTGACGGTTGCCTTGGTACTGTCGATGTCGATCTCCAGCGGCCGGCGGTGACGCAACTGTTTCATGGTCGTTCGCCAGACGTGGTGGTCAAATTGGTACCCAGTCTGTACACGATTTGTGCTCAGGCTCAGACAGCGGCTGCGCGTGCGGCCAA